>PWIY01000021.1 GCA_003560215.1 Bacteroidales bacterium
ACCAGTTCAGGTACGTTGTCGGCATCCACCCTGGCCGTTCTGACCCGGTCACCGCCAATATCCCTGGCAATTTGCTCACATTTTTCCAGTGTACGGCTGGCCAGCATAATATCAGAAAACACTTCAGGAAGCGAAGCACATTTTCGTGCAACCACATTGCCGACTCCGCCGGCTCCGATTATAAGGACTTTACTCATGGGAATAATAATTATTGATGACTAGCTCATTTTAGGGTCAACGCATGGAATACACCACACCATGAACAAAAATAAGAAATCCGGATGAATTTACCGGTTAAAACAACTGCCCCATTTCAGCGGGTCAGGTTCAGCGGGTCAGGCTCAGCGGGTCAGGTTCAGCAGGCCAGGTTCAGCAGGCCAGGAAACGCGAATCCCACAACCACCAGCAGGGGCAGGCTGTCAATAAAATTCAGTTGCCAGGTAGCCGGATTGATTGTTGTTTTGTAATTTTATTCACGGAAATGTTCATTTAATTGGTAACCCGGCGCAGAATTTATGGCAGCTTATATCAGTAAAGAAAAACCATTCAGCAAAAAATGGTTTGCCACTTATGGAATGATTGTGCTCGGTGCAGCACTGATCGCCGTTGGCTATATTTATTTTGTGGTTCCCTACCGCATAATTCCGGGTGGCATTTACGGGATTTCCATCATATTCCATCACAGTTTCGGACTTCCCGTTGGGATGACAGCCCTGGCATTCAACATTGTGTTGTTCTTTGTGGTGCTGAAACTGCTGGGGCCACGATTCGGAGTAAAAACCCTGACTGCGCTGGTGCTGACCTCCGTGTTTGTTGATGCAGGCAGCTATTTTTCAGGGCTGGAACCCCTCGTGGAAGATGATGCATTGCTTTCTTCGGTATTCGGCGGGGTACTGGTGGGAGCGGGTGTGGGATTCATTTTCAAATCCCGTGCCTCAACCGGGGGGTCTGATGTATTGGCCACAATCCTGGGCAAGTACAGCAGCATGCCGGTGGGTCAGATCATGATCATCATCGATTCCCTTGTGGTCATGGTTGGGCTGGTGGTATTCGGCGATTGGAAGGTTCCCCTGTACTCCCTGATCCTGATCTTCGTTTACGGGCGTACAGTAGATCTGATACTGCAGGGGCCAAGGTACGACAAAACGCTGTTCATCATCAGTGAACAACATGAGCTGATCAAACAAAAATTAACACAGGACATGGGCCGAAGAGGGTCTTACATTACCGGAGAGGGAATGTTTGGCGGCAAAATGCACAAGATCATATTCACCACTGTAACCAGGCGGGAAGTGGCCCTGCTGCAGGATTACATCCATGACATTGACCCCAATGCATTCATGACCGTGCTGGAAGCCAATGAAGTGCTGGGAGGAGGTTTTAAAACATTGAAAGACAAGCTGGACAAGTAATGGCCACGGTTGGTGTGAACCAGTACCGGCCACAGCCTGGCGCGCACCATGAATCGGCAACGCGCAACAGGCATAGGCCATCCAGCGACCACGGGGGAAATGTCAGGCCTCATGCCTGTTCATCAACTCATCCCCCATGACTCCCTGTCAAGGCTCCGGTAATGGATGGCCTCGGCCAGGTGCTCCGGCCTGATATCCGCCTGCCCATTCAGGTCTGCAATGGTTCTTGATACTTTCAGAATCCGTTCATAGGCGCGGGCAGACAGACCAAGCTTTTCCATCGCCGTTTTCAGCAACAGCGATCCTGCCTTGCAGATCATGCATTCTTTCCTTACCCGGGCTGGCGTCATATGGGCATTGGAATGAATGCCATCGCTGCCTTCAAAACGCTTTGCCTGAATGTCCCTTGCCCGGATCACCCGCTGCCGGATCTCACTGCTTTTTTCAGCCGTCCCGGGCTGATTCAGCGACCTGAAGGGAACCGGCGTCACTTCAATGTGCATGTCAATCCGATCCAGCAACGGCCCCGAAATTCGCTGCAGGTACTTCTGAACCACCCCCGGAGCGCATACGCATTCTTTTTCGGGATGGTTGTAATACCCGCAGGGGCATGGATTCATGGCCGCCACCAACATAAAACCGGCCGGGTATTCAACCGAAAAACGCGAACGGTTCACCATCATCACCCTGTCTTCGAGGGGCTGACGAAGTACCTCCAGGGCTGAACGGCTGAACTCAGGCAGTTCATCCAGAAACAACACCCCGTTATGCGCCAGGGAAATCTCTCCGGGTTGCGGAAAAGAACCGCCACCTGCCAGTGCAGCATAACTGATGGTATGATGGGGGCTGCGAAACGGGCGCTCAGCCAGCAGGGAAGTGTTCCCGTTAAGCGTACCGGCCACACTGTGGATCTTCGTGGTCTCAAGTGCCTCCTGCAAAGAAGGCGGGGGCAATATTCCGGGAAGCCTGCGCGCAATCATCGTCTTTCCGGATCCCGGGCATCCAAGCAACAGCACGTTATGCCCTGCGGCAGCAGCCACTTCCAGTGCCCTCTTCACATTTTCCTGCCCCCTGACCTCCGAGAAATCAAACGGATAAGCTGCTGCACGGGCATTGAATTCAGCCCGGGTATCCACGCTCACAGGTTCGGGCAATGATTCTCCGTTGAAAAACCGGATCACCTCCATGATGTTGGTCACACCATAAACCTTCAAACGGTCCACTACAGCAGCCTCCCGGGCGTTCTGGGCAGGCAGGATAAACCCGTCCAGCCCGTATTCACGGGCATTGATCGCAATGGGCAAAGCCCCTTTGATGGGCTTCAGGCCACCATCCAGCGACAACTCCCCCATGATCATGAAACGACCGGCTTTTCCGGAATCTACCTGACCGGTGGCGGTCAGTATCCCCATGGCAATGGTCAGATCGTAGGCTGATCCCTCCTTGCGGATGTCGGCCGGAGCCATATTTACAACGATCCGTTTACCCGGTATTTTATAGCCGTTGTGTTTTAAAGCCGCCTCAATGCGATGGTGGGACTCCCTGACTGCACTGTCGGGAAGCCCCACCATGAAAAAGTTTACGCCCGCTGCCACAGAAACCTCTACCGTTACAATTGTGGCATGGATTCCCTGAACAGCACTGCCAAATGTTTTAATCAACATACCCCTGGTTTTACACCAAAGATATGTTTTTTAAGATGTACATGTTGTTTTTTGCCCTCATTTGGTCTGAATAACCCCCTGAACGGACAATTTACAGGTTTATTCGCACGCGATGCAGCTGATCTCCACATCCACGAATTTCGGAAGGGCACTCACCTGAACCGTTTCCCTGGCCGGCGGGTCGTCCTGAAAATAAGAAGCATACACCTCATTGATCTTGGGGAAGTCATGCATATCGGAAATAAAAATGCTGCATTTGACCACATGGCTGAAATCCATGCCGGCCTCTTCCAGAATGGCACCCAGGTTCTTCATTACCATGCGGGTCTGCTCCTGCACATCACCTTTTACCAGTTCACCGTCTGCCGGATTCAAAGGTATCTGACCGGACACATAAAGTGTGTCGTTGACCTTCACTGCCTGGTTATAAGGGCCTACCGGCGGGGCTGCTTTCTTTGTTTTAATGATGGTTTTCATAGGTTTGGATTTATGGTTTATCAAAAAGCCCTTTGCAGGGCCGAAAAATCGAATGTCTTTCAATTACCGGGTACCTTGCAGCATCTTGCTGCACGGGAAGCGTAAAATTAATTAATTTTGCGCTTCCCGGAGCTTCAGAACCCATGCATATTCTTATTGTTGACAATTACGATTCATTCACCTACAACCTTTATCACATCATAGAGGCTGTCATGCCTGAAAACTGCAGGCTGACCGTAAAGCGCAATGACAAAATCTCCGTCAGAGAAGCCGGCAAATACGACCGTTTGGTAATTTCGCCGGGCCCGGGGCTGCCGGCCGATGCAGGGATCAGTTGTGACCTGATCCGTCAATATGCAGGAGAAAAAAGCATACTCGGCATTTGCCTGGGGCACCAGGCCATCGCTGAAGTTTTTGGTGGCAAACTGATAAACCTTGATTCGGTGTTGCACGGCAAAGCAATCAAAACCTCTGTCACCCAACCCGAGGAACCACTGTTTGCCGGTTGCCCGGAACACTTCGAAACCGGCCGCTATCATTCCTGGGCAGTGGATCCGGATTCACTTCCACCCGAACTGGTCCCCACCGCCATGGATTCTCTCGGGTTGATTATGGCCATTTCACACAAAAATTTTGATGTCAGGGGCGTTCAGTTTCATCCGGAAAGTGTGATGACAGGCACCGGAAGGCAAATCCTCAAAAACTGGGTTGAGTTTTCCAGGTAAAACCACAATATCTTCGGAATGATAAAGCCGGCGCCGCACATGCTCCGGCAACAATACCGGGGTTACAGCAGGCAAATGGCCTAGCCCTGGTAATAGATTCGTTTTACACGGCGTGATACCGATGTAAATACCTCATAGGGGATCGTATCCAGGGCGTCTGCAAGTCCGGTCACCGGCAACTGAGGTCCGAAAACGATCACCTCATCCCCCTCTTTCACCTTAAGCCCGGTCACGTCAACGGCACACATATCCATGGAAATCTGCCCCACAAACGGAACCACGTTCCCGTTCACAAGCAAGCGGCCTTTCCCGTTGCCCAGGCGCCGGTTCAGTCCGTCTGCATAACCAATCGGTGCAATGGCCACCTGCATATCTCCGGTGGCTACTCCTGCCCGCCCGTAGCCGACCGTTTCACCCGCAGGTATGTGCTTCACCTGCGAAACAACCGACCGGAAAGTACTGACGTGCCTGAGCAGGCTCTGAATTTCCGGATCTCCGCTCACCCCGTACAACCCGATACCCAGGCGCACCATGTCAAAACGGGCATCCGGAAAACGTGAGATGGCCGATGAATTGCAGATATGTTTCATAAAAGGATAACCGAGCAGCTCCTCCATCCTGTGGCAGACATCACGAAAGATCCTGATCTGCTCCAGGGTAAATGAATCGTGAGCCGGATCTTCACTGGCAGCAACATGTGAAAACACCGAGGCAACCC
>PWIY01000078.1 GCA_003560215.1 Bacteroidales bacterium
AAAACGGAAATCAAGTTTCAGGATGAGCGATTTGTTTACCAGGTAATTAAATCTGCCGTAAAGCGCTCACTGGGTAAACATAATGTTTCACCGACACTGGACTTCGACCAGGAAAGTGCCTTCGACAATATCATTACCGACAAAAACAGACCGGTAAGGCCCCCGGGCGTCCATGTCAACCCCGATTACAACCCCTTTCAGCAGGAAAAAAGCCCGTACCAGGGAGGTAAAACACTAACCGGCCGGATAAATCCCAAACAATGGGAGCAATTGTTTCCGGGGCCGGAGGAAGTGCGTGAAGTTACCGGGCAAACAAATGAAAAACAAACCATTATTAGTCCTGACTGGGAAGAGAGGAAGCAGGACAACGGACAAAAAAAGTTTTTCCAGCTACACAACCGTTTCATACTGACTCCGGTGAAGTCCGGAATGATGGTGATTGATCAGCAAAGGGCACATGAAAGGGTACTGTTTGAAAAATATACAGACAGTATGGCCGGCAAGAGTGCGGGTTCCCAGCAATTGCTGTTTCCGGAAAACATTCGCCTGAATGAGCAGGAAACCGAAATGCTGAAAGAAATCATTGAGGATATCCGCCAGCTGGGTTTTGAAATAAATCCGATTGGAAAATCCACCTTTGTGATCAATGCCGTTCCGGCAGGAATCGCCGAAGACGGCTCTCTTCAGGAGTGCGTGGAAGATATTCTGGAAAACATGCAGAAAAATCGTCTTGAACTGAAGGACGATAAGAAAACCAATGTCATCCGCTCTCTGGCAAAAAGACTGGCCGTGAAGCATGGAAAAGCCCTCACAGAGGAAGAAATGTCCGCCCTTGCAGACTCCCTTTTTGCCTGCGGGGCTCCCGAGTATTCCCCCGCCGGCAAACCTGTGCTCACAATCATTTCCATGGAAGAGCTGTCAGACAGGTTTAAATAAAACAGAAATCGTATTTTTGCCTTTCATTCCGGAATGACTTTTCAGGAAATACAAACTTTTTCTGCTCCGGAGCGTTCCAATAAACATATAAGAACCCGAAAATTCAGCAATGTACAGATCCGCAGGTTTCAGTCTAATGCCCCCGGTGGTAAAGAATCTACTGATTATCAATGGTTTATTCTTTCTGGCCACCTTATCTTTTGGCAGCGCCTTTCACATCAATTTGCTCGATGTACTGGGATTGTATATGCCCGGATCGCCGGACTTTGAGCCTTTCCAGTTGGTTACCCATATGTTTATGCATGCCAACTTTTCCCACATTTTTTTCAACATGTTTGCCCTTTGGATGTTTGGCACAGCCATTGAAAACCTGATGGGATCCCGGCGGTTTCTTTCCTATTACCTGATTACCGGTTTTGGAGCAGCATTCCTCCACCTGGGTGTCAATTACCTGGAGATGCTCAGCCTCCGCTCAGAACTTCTTGCAGCCGGCTATAGTGCCACAGACCTCCAACGTTTTGTCGAAACCGGCTCCTACAATATCATTTCCGGTGTGTCGGAGCGTACAATTGTGGGATACCTGACAAAATATTTCATTCCCACGGTTGGTGCATCCGGAGCAGTGTTTGGGATTTTGCTCGCATTCGGGATGTTTTTCCCCAACAGCTACATATACCTGTTTTTTGCCATTCCCATCAAGGCCAAGTATTTTGTGATGGCTTATGGTGCCCTCGAATTATTCTTTGGAATCGCCAATCGCCCGGGTGACAATGTGGCCCATTTTGCGCATTTGGGGGGCATGGTGTTCGGTTACCTGCTAATAAAATACTGGCGCAGCCAAAGAAAGATTTTTTATTAACGGAGCTGATCGACTGCATATGCAAACATCGTTGTTTCAGGAGATAAGAAACTTCTTTGCCCGGGGCTCTGTGCTGGCCCGGCTCATCGGGATCAATGTGGCCATATTCGTAGCGGCCAACCTGATACGGGTCTTCTTTTTTCTCTGGAATGTGGAAGGGGCAGCTGAAGCCATGAGTCAATGGCTGGGAATCTCTTCCAATGTACATGTCGTGCTTCACCGGCCCTGGACCCTGATCACCTACATGTTCCTTCATTTTGACTTCCTTCACATATTGTTCAATATGATCGTGCTGTATGTGGGCGGGAGGCTGTTCAGTGATTTTATCGGACAGGACAGGCTGACAGCAACTTATTTGCTGGGAGGACTGGCCGGGGCGTTATTCTATATTGTATCGTTCAATGTGTTCCCGGTTTTTGAGGAAGTGGTCGCTTTTTCACTTGCCATTGGTGCCTCTGCTTCGGTGCTTGCCATATTCATTGCCATTGCAGCATATATGCCCAATTACCAGCTTCCGTTGTTGCTTTTCGGGCGAATCAGGCTGAAGTATATTGCCATTTTTTTCGTGGTACTTGACCTGATAAGCATTGACCACGGCAACCCCGGCGGTCACCTTGCGCACCTTGGTGGAGCCTTATGGGGCTACACCTATGCCAGGTTGCTGCGATCCGGACGCGATCCGGCAATGGTACTTGGTTTTTACCTGGAGAAACTTGTCCGTGTATTCCGTAAGAAACCAGCCATGCGGGTTGAATATACCAGGGAACGTTACGTCAGTGATGAGGAGTATAACAAACAACGGGCCGAACGGCAAAAAAAAATTGACCACATCCTTGATAAAATATCCAAACACGGATACGATAGCCTTACCAGGGAGGAAAAGCAATTGTTATTCAAGATGGGGGACAAATAATCCATGCCATTCAAGCTGACTTCAGAATTTTCCCCGACCGGCGACCAGCCCGAAGCCATCCGGCAGTTGTCAGAAGGATTGCAGCAGGCCCAGCCATTCCAGACATTACTGGGTGTGACCGGGTCAGGCAAAACATTTACCATTGCCAACGTAATCCGGGAGGTTCAGCGACCCACGCTTGTTCTGAGCCATAACAAAACCCTCGCAGCCCAGCTCTACGGTGAATTCAGGCATTTCTTCCCGGAAAATGCCGTTGAATATTTTGTTTCATATTACGACTACTATCAGCCGGAAGCCTATATTCCCACAACCAACACCTACATTGAAAAAGATCTGTCCATCAACGATGAAATTGAGAAATTGCGCCTGAGTGCTACCAGTGCTTTGCTGTCGGGACGGCGCGACGTGATTGTGGTCAGTTCTGTTTCATGTATTTATGGCATTGGCAATCCGGATGATTTCAATGAGAACATTATTCGTCTGGCAACCGGACAGATCATTGCCCGCAATAAATTGCTGCATCACCTTGTGGGTAGTTTATACAGCCGGACTGCCACGGAATTTACCCGCGGAAAATTCCGGGTACAGGGAGACACTGTGGATGTTTTTCCGGCTTACGCAGATACGGCTTACCGCATCGTTTTCTGGGGAGACGAGGTGGAGAGCCTTGCCTCAATAGATCCGGTCAGCGGTAAAACCATAACAGAACTGGAAAACCTGGCCATTTATCCGGCCAACATTTTTGTAACCTCAAAGGAGCGCATGCAGTCTGCCATGCGTGCCATCCAGGATGATCTGACTGAGCAGACTGAATTCCTGAGGGGCATAGGCAAGGAATTGGAGGCTAAAAGACTGGAAGACAGGGTAAACTATGACATGGAAATGATGCGTGAACTCGGATATTGTCCGGGCATCGAGAATTACTCCCGTTATTTTGACGGACGGAAACCAGGATCCAGGCCATTTTGCCTTCTGGATTACTTTCCGGAGGATTACCTGATGGTCGTTGATGAGAGTCATGTCACTGTATCACAGGTACATGCCATGTATGGAGGGGATTTTTCCCGGAAAAAAAACCTGGTTGAATACGGATTCCGCCTTCCGGCAGCCCTCGACAACCGACCATTGAAATTTGACGAATTTGAAGGTCTCATGAACCAGGTCATATTTGTGAGTGCCACGCCTGGTGATTACGAGCTCCATAAAAGCGAAGGGATTGTCGTGGAACAGGTGATCCGTCCGACCGGACTCCTTGAGCCCCCGATTGATGTCAGGCCCAGCAAAAATCAGATCGATGACCTGCTGGAGGAGATCAATCAGCGCACCACGCACAATGAAAGGGTACTGGTTACCACACTGACCAAGCGAATGGCTGAAGAACTGACCAAATATCTCACCAATGCAGGGGTTACCTGCCGGTATATCCACTCAGATGTGGATACACTGGAACGGGTGGAAATCCTCAGAGACCTGAGGCTCGGAAATTTTGACGTACTCGTGGGTGTGAACCTGCTCAGGGAAGGGCTGGACCTCCCGGAGGTGTCCCTGGTAGCGATCCTGGACGCCGACAATGAGGGTTTCCTCCGTTCAGAACGCTCGCTGATTCAGACCGCCGGCCGGGCGGCGAGAAACATTCATAGTAAGGTGGTCATGTATGCCGACCATATCACACGGTCCATGCAGGCTGCCATCGATGAAACGAACAGAAAGCGGGAAAAACAGCAGAAATACAACGAAGCCAACCAGATTACCCCGGCCCAGATCCGGAAGTCAGTGGAAGCCATTCACGGGCAAACCACTGTTGTTGACCGGCAGAGCGGAAAGAAAGCCTATGCAGAAGCAGAATCCACGAGCCTTGCGGCTGATCCGGTGGTGCAATACATGGATAAAGACCAGCTCCGCAAGGCAATCAACCGCACCAGAAAACAAATGGAAAAAGCAGCCAAAGAACTGGATTTCATGGAAGCGGCTGCCCACAGAGATGAGTTGTATGCACTTGAGAAAGTATTTAACGAAAGATTTATGTAAGAAATGGAACTATCAGAAATACTGCAGGTTAACTACCATAAATTCCACCCACTTTTTTCCCCTGACCTTCAGCCGGAGAATACTTTAATCATTGATCTGTCTGAAGAAAACCGGACATTACACACACTGGACTTTACCGATACCTCCGGCCTTCAACGGCTGATATTTGATGAATTGGAGAAAAAAAATGCTGTTTATGCCTATGGCGGTTATCTTGAAGACAGGGCCGTGTACAG
>PWIY01000254.1 GCA_003560215.1 Bacteroidales bacterium
AAGTCTTATGCCGAACGTTCAGGCATGTTGTCAAAACTGAAGTTTGAGATCAACGGGGATGATTTCCGGGAGGGACTCACCGCGGTTATCTCCGTAAAAGTCGCCGAACCCCAGTTTGAAGGACAGACCAAGACCAAACTCGGAAACTCTGAGGTCAGCGGGGCCGTAGACCAGGCCGTGAGCGAGATGCTGGCCCATTACCTGGAAGAGAATCCGCGCGATGCCAAAACCATTGTCAACAAGGTCATTCTGGCTGCCACCGCACGTCATGCTGCACGCAAGGCCCGTGAACTGGTGCAACGAAAAAGCGTTCTGAGCAGCACAGGATTGCCCGGAAAGCTTTCGGATTGTTCCGAAAACGACCCCGCAAAATGCGAAATTTTCCTGGTGGAGGGTGATTCGGCCGGTGGAACCGCCAAACAAGGGCGGGACCGGAAATTCCAGGCCATATTGCCGTTGCGGGGTAAGATCCTCAATGTGGAAAAGGCCATGCCGCATAAAATATTCGAGAACGAAGAGATCAAAACCATTTTTACCGCCCTGGGGCTGTCTGTCGGCACGGATGACGACAGCAAGGCACTGAACCTGGAAAAACTCAGGTACCATAAGGTGATTATCATGACAGATGCCGATGTGGACGGAAGCCATATCGCCACCCTGATACTGACCTTCTTTTTCCGCTATATGCGGGAAATGATTGAACTCGGGTATATTTACATCGCCACACCGCCCTTCTATCTTGTCAAAAAAGGGAAGGAAGAACGTTATGCCTGGAGTGAAGAAGAAAGGAAACAGATCATCACAGAGTTGTCCAAAGGCGGGAAAGAATCAGGGGTGCACTTCCAGCGCTATAAGGGTCTGGGTGAGATGAACTCAGAACAACTCTGGGAAACCACCATGAACCCCCAATTCAGGAAATTGCGGCAGGTCGATATTGAAAATGCGGCCGAAGCCAACCGCACCTTTTCCATGCTGATGGGCGACGAAGTACCACCGCGGCGTGAGTTCATTGAAAAGAACGCCAGGTACGCCAACATTGACGCATAGGGAAACAGGCTCAGCGGGCAGGCTCAGCAAACAGGCAGTCTGACCGCTATTCACCTGACAACCAGTCAGTCACTTTTGAGGAAAGGGGACTCTCCCGCGGAGCCAGCACTTCAGCAATCCGACCGTTCTCATCAATGAGGAATTTCTGAAAATTCCACGAAATCTCCGCATCAACGCTTCCGTTGAGTTCCTTTTGGGTAAGCCATTGATACAATGGGGCCTGGTCATCTCCCCTCACAGAAATTTTTGACATCATCGGAAAGCTTACACCGTAATTCTCCTCGCAGAAAGCAATGATTTCCTCATTGCTCCCCGGTTCCTGGTTGTTGAAATTGTTGGCGGGGAATCCGATGATCACAAAATCCTGATCCCTGTATTGCTGGTAAAGCGCTTCCAGTGCTTCATACTGGGGTGTCAGGCCACATTCAGAAGCGGTATTCACCACCATCACTTTCTTCCCCTGTAAACCGGATAAATGAAAATCTTCGCCATAAATATCCTTTACCACAAAATCATGAAATTCTTCGGGCTGAGCACCATGGGCATATCCACCGGTGAGCAAAACAGCTGAAGCAGACAGCGCGGCGAAAACCAAAACCATGATACGCCTTAAAAGTCCGGAATGGTTATTTGTCTTGTACATATCTTTATGTTTAAATTTGTCTCCATTCAACAATCCACATGATGATTTTGTTCTGTCAAACTCCGTACATTTGTCATTTCAGCTTCATCTTATGAAATCCCAAATCCATCAGCATGTCCTCCCATTCCTCAGGAAATAACCAACACCACACGACCCTGGCAAACATTGCCCTGAAAGCAGCACTGGAGGCCAGTGCAGCCATTATGAATGTTTATTCGGGCAGAATCATTTCTGAAGAAAAAGCAGATGGCAGCCCCATTACACTGGCCGATAAAAAAGCCAACGCCATCATCACGGGTCATTTGCAAAAAACAGCCATCCCGGTTGTAAGTGAAGAAGCCGAGATTCCGGATCACCATGTCAGGTTGAGCTGGCCAGGGTACTGGTTGGTTGACCCCCTGGATGGCACCAAGGAGTTTATTGGCCGGAATGATGAGTTTACCGTCAATATTGCCCTGATCGCTGATGGTGTGCCGGTGATCGGGGTGATCACGGCACCTGCACTGCAAATGGCCTGGGTGGCAGCAAAGGGTGAGCGGCCAAGGAAGATCAGGATTTCCACGGGCATTGATCTCCCCGATCCTGACGGGGGGCTTCACGGTGATTTTTTGGAGAAACGGCTGCAACCCGGAGATGCGGTGAAAGTGGCCGTAAGCCGGTCACACCTGGACCCGGAAACAACCTCCCTGGTCCGGAAGCTGGAACGCGTTCATTCCGGCCTGACCATGCACCCCAAAGGAAGCTCCCTGAAATTCTGTGACCTGGCGGAAGGCCTGGCCACCATATATCCGCGTTATACGCCCACCTTTGAATGGGATACCGCAGCCGGTCATGCCATTTTGAATGCATCCGGAGGGGAGCTGTTTGACCTGAACACCAGACAGCCCTTACGCTACACAAAAAAAGAACTGATCAACCCTCCTCTGATTGCCTTTGCAAACAAGGAAGAATCAGGGAAATTTTTTTCGCAACCTGCGTTTGACTAAGGGGTAGGTAAAAACAGAAACGAGAATGATCAGTGTACCCAGGTAAAACCCGGCCGACATAAGCTCATCCTCAGGAAAGAAGAAATGGGCCATTACAATGCCGTAAACAGGTTCCATGTTGATAGACAATACCACCGTATAGGCAGAAAGTACCTTCATTACGTTGACAATGGCAGAGAAGGCATAGGCTGTGGTGACAAACCCAAGCAACAAAAGGTAAAACAGGTCTGCGCCAGAAATGCGAAACAACCCGGCACTGAAACCTCCGGTCAGTCCAAAAAACAGGGAAATAAACAAAAACCCTCCGATCATTTCATAAAAACTGATCACAGAAGGGTGGTGTCTGAGGCTGATGTTCCTGTTCAGCACCACAAAAAGACCGTTGAGCAATGATGAAAGCAGTGCATAAAGGATTCCTGTCAGGTAATGAAATTCATACTGGAATATCAGGTAGATCCCAAACAAAATGACCACTCCGATAACCACCTCCAGCCAGAAAATCCGCCTGCCCTGCGAAATGGGTTCCAGGAAGCTGGTAAAAAGGGTTGTGGAGGCAAAAACCCCGAGGGTCACTGACACATTGGAAACATTGATTGCATGAAAGAAAGTGATCCAGTGCAGGGCAACCACCACACCGATTCCCAGCAGGGGGAGCACTTTGCGCCACGAAAGCCGGAAGGGAATTTTCCCTGCAAGGAAATAAACCCACAAACCCACAAACCCGAACAGCATCCGGTACCAGACAAGGTCGGCTGCCCCCAGGGTGATCAGCGCCCCGAGTATGGCAGTAAAACCAAGCAACACTACAGTGGAGTGCAGCTGAATATGTTTTTTTAATTCCTGTGAACCCATATCAACCGGTTTCAGACAGAAAATCATCTACCGCCCTGATGGCATTGTTCAACCGCTCTTGCCCCCTTCCCCTGACAATGCGGTAATGAAAACCGTAACCGTTCAGTTCCCTGAGATACCAGTCAAAGAAAAAGCTGCGTAAATGGGGATGTTCTCTCTGTGGATCCGGTTCCCATGGCATGTCCACATCACAAAGCAGGATCAGGTCATAGGGGTTGTTTGCAATCTGGCTCGTAATCCAGGGGTCACAGCTCCCGTATTTATGCAGACTCCATATTTTGGTCACTATGAGCTCTGTATCACAAATCAGCAGCCCCCTGGCTCTTTGCATCGCTTCAATCTCAGCCTGAAGCTGTCCCCTTGCAATATGGGTAATATCTTCCTGCACATACTCACGGTCAAGCCGGTCAATGTACTCACGGGCATACTCCGGAACAAAAGCGGTCTGGTAATAATCAGCAAGGTGCCTGGTCAGCCAGCTTTTCCCGGTAGACTCCGGACCCGTAACCGCAATTTTTCTTACAACAGTCAAATGAAAAAGGTTTTATTGTTTCAGATGACTGTTGATGACCTTCATGACGAAAACACTTTTTCCCTCCTTTTCGAAAGAGACGAGCATCTCATCGGTCAATGCCTGCATGATGGTCCGGTAATCGCCAAACAGCTGGGTACTCATTCCATTTACCTCAGCCTCTATTCCGGGCCGCGCCTGAATACGGTCAATAAAATCCTTGATTTCGGGAACATAATCCCTCCCGAGGGGATACATACTGATCTCCACTGATGCCTGCATAGAAATAAAATATTGGCCGGAAATGGCGAAAGTCCGCCAAAGCCGGTAACAAAAAAAGGTTACAATTGTGTCAGGGTGGTACGGACTTCGGGAATAATTACCTGTATGAAGTTGACTGCCTCCATGTCATGACAGGTATTGCAACTGCTGGCAAAACGATTGAATTGCTCAACAAATGCATCCTTGTCCGTATTTTCAATGGTTTCCTGAAGGGCCGGCGAAACCTGATTCATAAACTGGGAAGCTGAGGCCTCTCTGTCCGGACGGCGAATGAATCCATTTTCCATGCTGCTTAATAATTTGTCAAGCTGATAGTCAGCATAGCCCCAGTTCTCATCCTTACCGGCCCAGTAAAGTTCATTGTAGCGGTAATTAACTTCTACCATGGTTGCACTGAAGCCTCCGATCTGGCTCTCAATACTTCCGATTATTTCCTCCAGGGTCTCTCCTGCCCAGCGGGTTTCAATTTTCTGATCGGCCTCTGTCTGACAGGCTCCGATCATGATTGCGGCCATCAGTCCGGCAAATAAAAATACCACATAACGTTTCATGGGATGTTGGTTTTAGGGTTTATAATCACATCAAACCAGTTTTCCGCAAGATCCAGTAAAAAGGCATACTCCATGGCCAGTTCACGTAACCGGCGG
>PWIY01000376.1 GCA_003560215.1 Bacteroidales bacterium
CGTTACCAGCAGGCTGATCAACAGCGGTCAGAGTTGCATTGCAGCCAAACGCTTTATTGTGGTTCGCTCACAGAAGCAGGTTTTTGAAAGGCATTTCGTTGAAAAAATGCGCCAAAAGACAATGGCAGACCCCTTTCAGGAGAACAGCGATCTTGGACCTCAGGCTAGCATTTCATTGCGCGATGAGCTTCACAGCCAGGTGATGCAAAGCATCGGCAAAGGTGCCAAATGTCTGTTGGGAGGGACTATTCCGGACAAAGAGGGAGCCTGGTATCCGCCCACCGTGCTTACGGATGTGGAGGCAGGCATGCCCGCTTACGAAGATGAGCTGTTTGGGCCCGTGGCCGCCATTATTGAGGCTGCTGACAACGAAGACGCCATCCGGATCGCCAACGACAGTGTGTTCGGGCTGGGGGCGGCCGTTTTTACCAAGAACCAAAGCTACGGCCGGGAGGTGGCAGAGAAAAAACTTAATGCCGGCTGCTGTTTTGTGAATGAATTTGTACAATCCGATCCCCGCCTTCCCTTCGGAGGCATCGGCGACAGCGGCTACGGCCGCGAGTTGTCATATCTGGGAATCCGCGAATTCACAAATATCAAAACAGTTTACGTAAAATAAGACCGTCTGCAGGAAGTGTCTGCCGCAGATCCTGCATCACCGAAGTGACCAGGCAGGAGGATCCGGCCCCGGGATTCAACGGACAATGAAAGCCCTGCACCCGAAGCCCGGAGCCAACAAACATTATGTCTGCAGCCCTTCAAGCAGGGTGATGGCATCTCCCTGCCCCTCCAGGATGTACCTGGCATCGGTGTGGGCCAGTCCGACTTTGACCGACCAGGCATGCTCCGGCATGGTCTGGAAAAGCAACTCATCAGACCATCCTGCACCGACAGCCAGAATGAAATCATAACTTTTTCGTGACAACCAGTTCATGGCAAGTTCCCCTTTGTTCACCCCGGCACTGCTGACCTCGATCACTTTGCTGCCATGAAAAACCTGCGCATTGATGTTGGTGGTGATGGACAAAAGATGGTCATTCACTTCTTTAACCAGACGGGATGCCTGTTCCACATCGGCCTTGTGATAATGCCAGGCCACCGAGTAATCCCGCTCCTGGATGTATGATCCGGGCAAACGGTCGGTATACATCTCAAGGATGGGCAGTACTTCCTGCTTCCACCTCGCAGACAGGGGCTTCAGAAGCCGCCAGTTTTCGCCGGCTTCACGGATATAAGAGCCGTGCTCGGCAGTCAGATTCACCGGCAGGTCTCCCAGCCATTCATCCAGTTCATCCTTTCCGCGGCCACTGATAATCACAATGTCGGTATTATATTGAGAATCGAGATTCTTCAGCAAAGCCATCAGATCTCCCGGTGGCTCAGCCGCCGAAGGATATTTGCTGTATGGAACAAGGGTACCGTCATAATTGACAATAATGATTCTGGCCTTCGCCTCATGAAAACTTTTCAGCAGGTTTTCACGCAGGTCTTCCACCAGTAGCTTACGCGAAGCCGTGAAATTTGACAATTGACTGGACTCCTGAAGACTGCTTACAAAATCCGTGGCCCATTTGGTCACATCATAGCGGCGAAGCCGCTCCTGCATGATCGTATTACCCCGCACCTGCTCCTTAACGGGGATGCTCAGTGCCTCAGCAATTGAATTGGCAATTTCATCTATGTTGTTCGGGTTGATCACCACGGATTCACTCAGCTCCTTGGCAGCCCCGGTAAACTCACTGAGAATCAAAACTCCCTTCTGATCCGGCAAGGATGCAATATACTCTTTGGCCACCAGGTTCATCCCGTCGCGCAAAGGGGTCAGCAGGGCCACATCACTCTTCCGGTATTGGGCAATCAGTTGCTTATGGGGCAGTGAAGTAAACTGATAGATCACCGGGGTCCATGTCATACTGCCATAGGCGCCATTGATATACCCCACCAGTTCATCAAGCTGGCTTTTGATTTTCCGGTAAGCACCCACGGCCACCCTTGAAGGAACCACAATCATATTCATGGACACCTTTCCATGCCACTCCGGATGATCCTGTAAAAACTTCTCAAAACCATACAGCCGGTTCACAATGCCCTTGGAGTAATCAAGACGATCAACGGATAAAACGGATTTCGGCTTTCTCGGCCCCGCTTTTTTCGAAGGATAGGGCGACACATCCATGGTATGGAACTTGTCAAAGTCGATCCCCATCGGAAAGGTATCCACCTCGCACACGTGGTCAGGCAAGTAAATCTTACTCATGTGATTTTCCATTCCAAGTATCCGCAGCACACAACGCAAGAAGTACTGGGCATAATCATGGGTATGGAAGCCGATCAGGTCAGCACCGAGCAGTCCTTCCAGGATCTCCTCCCGGCTGCCTTTTTGCAGCATCCGGTACATTTCGTAGGTCGGGAAAGGTATATGCAGGAAAAAACCAATGGGGTTTGACACCTTTTCACGAAGCAGGGCGGGCAGCAACATCAGATGATAGTCATGCACCCAGATTACGTCACCGGGACGGATCTCTTTCAGCAATTCATCACGGAAAATTTTATTCATCCGCTGATAATCCTGCCAGTATTCCTTCCTGAAACGTGCAAAATTGGGGAAGTAATGGAATAAAGGCCAGATGGTTTTGTTGCAGAAACCCAGGTATACATTATCCATGAGTTCCTTCGACAAAAATACCGGAACCGCCTTAAACTCCTGGCTTACCTTCTCCCTGACCAGGTCTTCATCCTTTTTGTCAATGCTCATTCCGGGCCACCCCATCCAAACGTAATCATCAATATCGCTTTCTGTATGGCCCAGCGATTTCAGGTAGTCACTGAGCCCGGATACAAGCCCTCCGGCACTTTTGGTGGTCACATATTCTCCACTTTCCTTGCTCACAGCAACCGGCAGCCGGTTGGATACGATCAATAGCCTCATAACTTTTATGTTATATGATACATCTTATTTTTTTACAGAAAATTCTTTCTCATCATCGGTTTCAAAATAGTATTTCCGGCCTCCTATACCAATGTGTACAGGATTGGCCCATCCCTTGCAGAAACGGACTTTTATTTTTGAATGATTCATTGAAAGCCTGATCCAGTGGCTCCGGAAGCGGACATGGAATTCCAGTGAACTGATGTCCTCCGGGAGCCTTGGTTTCAGCCACAGTACATCGTCACGGATCTCCAGGCCGGAATAACAACGTTGCAAAATATCCATTGTTCCGGCCATGGCACCCAGATGAATTCCCTCATGGGTGGTTCCCCCCTGCACATCCTTAAAGTCACTCATCAGGGCTTTTTTGAAACTCTTCCATGAACGTTTCCGGTGAGACCTTGCGTACACCCAGGCATGAATTACCTGACTCAGTGTGGAACCATGACTGGTCCGCTGATGGTAATACTCAATGTTCTCCGGAATGAGATCCGGTTTAAATTCATATCCGAGTTTTTCAAACAATTCTTTCAGTTCTTCGTAAGAAAACAGATAAAACAGCATCAGCACATCCGCCTGCTTGCTTGCTTTATAGTAGTTGGGTGAATCCCCTTCGGCCTCCAGGATGCGGTCAAGACGAAAGGCATCGCCATATTTGCCACGGTAATGCTTCCAGTCCAGTTCTTTTAATTCCTCATAACCTTCAAACTGGGAAATGATATTGCCGTCGTGAAAGGGAATGAACATTTTCCGGGTCATATCCTCCCACTTCCTGATGTCTTCATCGGTAATACCAAACTTGCGGGCTATCTCATTGCAACAGGTTTCATCCAGCAGGCCAAGCAACTTCAACGCCCTTTGTATCACCCAAACAGCCATCACATTGGTATAGGCATTGTTGTTCAATCCGGCCTCATCCCTGCCAGGGTAGCGGGTATGATACTCGTCAGGCCCCATGACCTTATGGATCTCGTAGCGGTCGCGCTTCGGGTTATACCGGGCCATATCACTCCAGAACAAGGCAGTGGCAAAGATCATTTCTGCCCCGTATTCATTGAGGAAGTCCGCATCTCCGGTGCTTTGATAATAATGCCACACATTGAACGGGATCGCATGATTGATATGGTACTGCAGATGGGTCACATCGGGGAGCCAGCGGCCCGACTTCGGATTCAGGTGAAGCTCCTGGGTCTCCTCCCGCCCGTTGCTGCCACTCTGCCACGGAAAAAGCGCACCACGGCAGCCCGCTTTACGGGCCCGTTTGCAGGCCTCAGGCAACCGCCTGGATCTGTACATGAGAAGCGACCGGGACAGCTGGGTGAAATGAAGATTGATGAAAGGCAAAATATACAATTCATCCCAGAAAATATGCCCGCGATATCCTTCTCCATGCCAGCCCCTTGCCGGGATACCGATGTCATAATCCATGCTGTTGCGCGACACGGACTGATACAAATGAAAAATATGCAGCCGGAGGACCATCTGATCTTCAGAAGAAGAGTCTATCCGGATGTCGTTGTAATTCCAGATCCGGTCCCACGCCATACGCTGTACACGGGCCATGTCTGCAAAAGTGGTGAGCTCCTGTATTTTATTGTTTGCTTCTGTAGAGGGGTCGCTGATGGCAAAGTCTCTGGAGGTATACAAAGCGGCGAGTTTTTCAATCCGGATCGGCTCCAGTTTTCTGCATTCCATCTTGTAATCCCCGACTATGCAATCTTTCAGGTGTACTGTTTTCTGGCTCAGCTTCTGATCCTCCTGGTGGATAAAAAAGCTGGTCTTTACAGCCTGGGTTACACGAATGTCCGACTGTTTGGTACGGCTCGACAGGAACAGGGAATTTTCACTGAGTTCGCCTTTGTCCGTAACTTCCAGGTGGTCCTGGTTCAGATCACTGTACCTTTCCACATTGTTGTTGATCAGGTTCCCGTCAATCCCCGAACGGATTGTCAGGCTGCCCGACCAGTTTTCCGGGATCAGGGTCCATTCAAGCGCCGCTGCATGATAATCCTCCATGC
>PWIY01000036.1 GCA_003560215.1 Bacteroidales bacterium
GCGGGCGCTGTCCAGTTTTTGCTTGACAAAACTCAGTGTTTCCTTTTGCCTTTTGTCCATCTTGCCACGCGATTCTGCCATGGCCCGGAACATTTCCGAATAGGTCCGGTTGATGCGGAGGTCAGGTGTATTGTATGAATTCAGGCTCAGCTCGAGTTCCCCGTCGTTGTGGCTTACGATAAAATCGGGCACCACATACTGTGCAGCCTTGCCCGATTCCTGCAGGGAGTTTCCGGGTTTGGGGTTCAGTTTCAGTATTTCATCAATGGCCGACTTCAAATCCTCGTTGGTGAGATCATGCTTCTTGCGTATCTTTTCATAATGCTTCCTGGTGAAATCATTGAAATTCTTTTCCAGGATGATGGTTGCGTGTTCAATGGGACGGGTTTTTGGTTCTTTTCTCCTGATCTGCAACAAAAGACATTCCTGGAGGTCCCTGGCCCCGATCCCTGGCGGGTCAAACCCCTGGATCACCCTGAGCAACCCCAGAACTTCAGCAAAATCGGTGTCAATATTCTGATTGAAGGCAAGGTCATCAATCAGCGAATGAATATCCCGCTGCAAATAGCCTGATTCATCAATGTTTCCGATAATATCGGTGGCGATCAGGTATTCCCGGTCCGACAAGTCCCTTAATCCGAGCTGGGTCAAAAGGGCCTCCTGCGGACTGGTGGAAGAAACGGAAGGAACTTCCTTTACTTCGTCATCTGATGCCGAGTTGTTAGACGAAAGCCGGTAGTCCGGAATTTCATCGTCCTCAATATAATCTTCAAAATCAAATTCGTCGTCAGGGCTTTGCTCAATCTCCTCACTTTCAGTGTCTTCTCCCGTATCCATGGCACTTTCATAGTCATCATCCGACTGGGCCTCCATTTCGTCGTGGTGTTCATCTCCTTCTTCCAGGGCAGGGTTTTCCTCAATTTCCTGTTTAATCCGCTGATCCAGTAACAGTGCAGGCACCTGCAACAGCTTCATCAGCTGAATCTGCTGGGGCGACAGCTTTTGGAGAAATTTCTGTTGCAGACTTTGTTTTAACATGTGATTAAACAGTTATAAAATAAAAACCACCCCGGAGGGCAACTGACACGTCATTTCCTATCAAATTTATAAAAAAACCCTGAAAGAAACCATTCATGTTTTCAGGAAAGAAAATCACACGAAAGGCAAGCACGGCCCCGATCATATGGTAAAAACCATGGCCGGAATCATTTAGGTCAGAATTCAGCATTCTGGGGGGCACGCGGAAACGGAATCACATCGCGGATATTACCCATGCCTGTTACAAAAAGCATCAGTCGCTCAAACCCCAGTCCGAATCCGCTATGCGGTGCCGTGCCGAACTTGCGGGTTTCGAGGTACCACCACACATCCTCTTCATGAATTCCCATCTCTTTCACACGACCGTAAAGCTTATCATAATCTTCCTCACGCTGCGACCCGCCCACAATCTCTCCGATCTTCGGGAAAAGAACGTCCATGGCGCGCACCGTTTTCCCGTCATCATTGAGCTTCATGTAGAATGCCTTAATTCCCTTCGGATAGTCGGTGATGATTACCGGGCGTTTAAACTCCTGCTCCACGAGATAACGTTCATGTTCTGCCTGCAGATCAACCCCCCACTCAACCGGGAACTCAAATTTGCGGCCGGAATTTTCAAGGATCTCTATCGCATCTGTATAGGTAATGCGCTCAAACTGATTGTCAATAATCAACCGGAGCCGTTCGGTGAGCTCCTTGTCGTACATTTTTTCAAGAAATGCCAGGTCATCTTCGCAGTGATCCAGCAGGTACCGGATCAGGTACCTCAGGAAAGATTCGGCAAGATCCATGTTGTCATGAATGTCATAAAAAGCCATTTCAGGTTCGATCATCCAGAACTCCGAGAGATGCCTTGATGTATTGGAATTTTCCGCCCGGAAAGTGGGTCCGAAAGTATAAATATTGGACAGGGCAAGTGCCCCCAGTTCACCTTCGAGCTGACCCGATACGGTCAGATTGGTCTCTTTGCCAAAAAAATCCTGGCTGTAATCCACTTTGCCCTGATCATCCAGGGGCGGCTTTTCCATATCCAGGGTGGTGACGCGGAACATCGCACCGGCACCCTCCGCATCTGAGCCGGTAATAATGGGTGTATGCAGGTAAAAGAAACCGTTCTCATTGAAAAACCGGTGAATGGCAAAAGACAAGGCATGCCGGATGCGAAATATTGCACCGAAGGTATTGGTCCGTGGCCGCAGGTGGGCGATCTCACGAAGAAACTCCAGGGTGTGCCCCTTCTTCTGCAACGGGTATTTTTCAGGATCAGCCTTTCCGTAAAGATGGATCTCGGATGCCTGAACCTCCACTGCCTGACCCTTACCCTGCGACTGAACCAGCTTCCCGTTTACCGATATACAAGCCCCTGTGGTGATTTTGCGCAACAATTCATCATCCGGAAACGCTTTGACATCAACCACGATCTGGAGATTATGAATAATGGATCCGTCGTTCAGGGCAATGAATGCCACATTTTTATTCCCGCGACGGGTACGTACCCAGCCTTTGACGTTGATCTCCTTGTTCAGCAAATGGCTGCTGTCTTTCTTCAGCAGGTCGAACACTTTTTGTCTCTGTAGACGAATCATAATAAAGCAAATAATATGTGTTTATCAAACCCCAAAAATACAACCAATTTTTTAACTGGGTTCAGCCCGACATGCATTTCTCCATGCTGTGCCAAAGCCGTTCCGCCGTTTTATCCCAGGAAAAGCGCAAACATTGCTGACGACCTTTATTGATCAGCTCCTTCCGCAATTCGCCGTCACTGACCATGCGCCTCATCGCCTCAGCAATCTGATCAACTGAGTCGGGTGAGACAAACAAAGCAGCATCACCGGCAACCTCCGGCATGCTTGCCACGTCAGAAGTTATCACCGGCACTTCACTCTGCATGGCCTCAACAACAGGAATGCCGAAACCCTCAAAATGGGAAACCAGCAACAGGGCCCGCGAGGAGGCGACAAGCCTGCGCAATACATCGCCGTATTGCCTCCCCATGATCAGTACATCGTTTTTATGCGCCATTGACCCGAATGCTTTTCGAATTTCGCCTGATCCGAACATGGGGGCTCCGATAATAACCAGCTTGTGTTGCTCAGGGTCATTTTTCCGGAAAGCATCAAAAGACCGCAGCATATTGCCGATATTCTTTCTTTTATGTAAAGATCCGACATATACAAAATATGGGCACCCTCCGGTAAACTCTTCCCTGGTTCCCCGTGCCTCAGACTCATCAACAGGCGCGAAGACCTGATTGACCCCGTTATATACCACATCCACCCTATCTTCCGGATAACTGAAGGTCCGGACAATATCTGTCTTTGAAAACTCAGACACAGTTGCGATCCGGCAGGCCTCACGGGCAAATTTTGGAAAATAATGCAGGTAATACTTCCTGGTAAGCATGGGAAGAAAATGCGGGAAATGCATAAAGTTCAGGTCGTGAAACACAGGAAGCTGCTTTCCCCGGTAACGGGTTGACAAAAATCCGTCTGGAGACAAAAAAAGATCGGGAGCGGTTTTGTTCAGGTAACGGGTTAGTGCCTGCTCAAAATAAAAATAATAAAGAAAAGGGTGCCTGGCGGGAGGAAACAACCGAACCGGTTTCACATTGGGGGCAAAAATAAATTCATTGCTGTAGGGCCGGTCAAAAAGGAAATGAAACTCGGCGTCCGGGTGGGCCCTGACGATTCGCTTCAGGCTCTGAAAGGCAAACCACCCTATTCCTTCAAGTTTTCCCGGTATCAGTAAGCGGGTGTTTACAGCAATATTCAAAACAGGAATGCTTGGTTAACAATCAACAATGATAAAGCTCCGGGCATCCGGCATGCTCAATTAAAGAGGCAAAATTATGGTTTTATTTCTTAATTTTGGGTAACCAAATCGATTTACAATCCACAAAAAAGAAAATAAATGGCAGCTAATTTAATGAAGCACATTGAACCAGGGGTATTAACCGGAGATGAGGTACAGGAAGTATTCAGAATTGCCAGGGAGCACCAGTTCGCCCTACCGGCGATCAACGTCGTGGGAACAAACTCCGTAAATGCCACGCTGGAAGCAGCCCGGGAGGTCAACTCACCGGTTGTCATCCAGTTTTCCAACGGAGGGGCCCGTTTTTTTGCGGGCAATTCCCTGACCAACGATAACCAGGAAGCCGCAGTGGCAGGTGCAGTATCAGGGGCCAGGCATATTCACATGATGGCAAAAGCCTACGGTGTTAGGGTCATCCTTCACACTGACCATGCAGCCAAAAAGTTGCTCCCCTGGATTGACGGGTTACTGGATGCAAGCGAAGAACACTTCAAAGCCACTGGCAAGCCGCTATTCAGCTCGCATATGCTCGACCTGTCTGAAGAATCCCTCGAAGAAAATATTGAGATCAGCCGCCGGTACCTGCAAAGAATGAGCAAAATGGGGATGACACTGGAGGTTGAGCTTGGCGTTACAGGTGGCGAAGAAGACGGGGTTGATCACTCTGACATTGATAGTTCAAAATTATATACCCAGCCCGAGGAAGTGGCAGAAATGTATCAGAAACTCAACGAAGTTTCACCACGGTTTACCATTGCTGCGGCATTCGGGAATGTACACGGAGTATACAAGCCGGGAAATGTTCAACTCCAGCCCGTTATTCTGAAAAACTCCCAGGAACACATTGAAAAAACCTTCGGTACAGATCCCAAACCTGTCAACTTTGTGTTCCACGGCGGAAGTGGCTCCAGCCAGGAGGAAATCCGGGAAGCCATCTCTTACGGTGTGATCAAAATGAACATCGACACCGACACCCAATGGGCATTCTGGACCGGCATCAGGGATTTCTACCGGAACAATGAAGGCTATCTGCAGGAGCAGATCGGGAACCCCGAAGGTCCGGACAAACCGAACAAAAAGTATTA
>PWIY01000023.1 GCA_003560215.1 Bacteroidales bacterium
CCGATTTCACCGCTGAAAAATGACCGTACTGCCGTTGAAAAACTTCTTTTTGCAGCAGAGAAAAAACTGCCGGCCATGTATACGCCCTGCCCGAGTTCAGGAGCTACGGCCCCTGCCACCATTGCAGGGATGCTGGTCCAGTCACTGGCCGAGACCCTGATGGCAACCGTTCTTTGTCACCTGAAGAGTCCGGGCACTCCGCTGATTATGGGAGGAGTAACCACGTTGCTTGATATGAAAAAATCAACGTATTCATATGGAGCACCTGAATTGTCATTGGCTTCAGCAGCCAATACCGATATCTCCAAGTGGCTGAATCTCCTGATGTTCTCAACAGGCGGTTGCACCGATTCCAAAATAATGGACGAACAGGCCGCTGCCGAACAGATGATGAGTTTGTTCTATGCCCAGTTGTCGGGAGCGAACCTGGTACATGATGTGGGTTATATCGACCATGGAACAAATGCCTCTCTGGAGAGCCTTGTGCTCAACCAGGAAATGATGGGCATGGTAAAACAGTTCGACAAGGGGATCAATACAGATGAAGACCATCTGGCACTGGATCTGATCGAGAAGGTCGGACCAGGAGGAGAATTTGTAACCAGCGACCATACGTTTGATCACTGGAAGGAATGGTTCATGCCTGAACTGCAGGACAGGAGCGACTACGAAACATGGATGGCAAATGGTTCCAAAACCTTGCTTGACAGGGTAAAGGAAAAAACCAACCGGTTGCTCGATGAATATGAACCCCGGCCCCTGGATGAAAAACTGGAAAAAGAACTCAGGGAAATCATCCGCAATGCTGATGAAAGGCATGCCTAGCGCATGCGCAGTGGTTGCGTATCCCTTTTTTCCGGTTAATAATTATGAATTACAGAAATTTATTCCTTGTATCATGATAAGCAGAACAAACTATACAGAACAGGAAAGCCCTCATTTTGAAATATTGTCAGATAATCAGAAGGAGCGAATTTTTAATGGCATGATGCGGACACTGCAGTATACAGGTGCCAATGTGCATCATGAAGGTGCCCGTGAGCTGTTTAAAAAGGCCGGTTGCAAAGTGGACGGGATACGGGTGTATTTTCCCCCGGAAGTTATCCTGAATGCTTTATCAACCGTTCCGGTGGTCACCGAGGTTTTCCCCTGGGACGGGGATGAGTCCAAAAAGATCATCATCGAAAAGAAAAGAAGCTATTTTGGTCCCGGGCCCACACCTCCCAATTTTATTGATCCGGAAACACTGGAGCGCAGAAAGTATTTGCGCAGTGATGCCTCACTTGTGGCCAGGGTATGTGATGCACTCCCCAACATGGGTTATGTCCAGTCTCTGGGATCCATCAGTGATGTGACCAACGGTCTGGCAGACGTGTACGAATTTGCCGATATGCTGCGCAATACAACTACCCCCATCATGAGCTGGTCGTTTACCCGTGAAGGTTGCCGTGATATTCACCGGATGGGAGTTGCCATGGCCGGTGGAGAAGAAGCATTCAGGGCACGCCCGAATTATGTTTTTTACGGTGAACCCATTTCGCCCCTTGTGAGTGATTTTCATGCCATTGACAAATGCATGTATTGTGCCGAGAATCGCATCCCGCAAGTGTACAGTCCCTGTGCCATCGGGGGAGGCACGGTGCCTGCCTCACATGCCGGCCAGCTGGTGGTGGCACTCTCTGAATCGATGGTGGGGGTAATTGCCTCACAATTGATCAGTCCCGGTACCTGTGTGATCATCGGAGGCGTACAGTCCATTCTTGATATGCGTTACTCTGTGTATTCATACGGAGCTCCTGAACTCAGTTTGCTGAGTGCTGCGCTGACGGAAATGGTTCACCATTGCGGACTGCCCATGTATTCTACGTCTGGATGCACAGATACCAAGAAAATGGATATGCAGTCAGCCATGGAAGCCAGTTTGTCGATCAATGACGCCATGATGAGTGGTGCCAATTTTGTGCACGATTGCGGCTATACCGAATCCGGCCTCACCGGTGACATATTCCAGACTGTAATGGACGATGAGATCATTGGAATGGCAAGGGTTGTTGAAAAGGGCGTGGAAGTCAGTGATGAAACCATGGGCCTGGATGTGATCCATAATGTGGGGCCGGGCGGCCATTATCTGTATGAGGATCATACAATGACCCATTTCCGCAGCCATTATATGCCCACACTGATGGACAGGAACAGTTATGAATCGTGGGTGGAAGAAGGATCTAAAACAATGAAGGACCGCATCATTGAAAAGACAAGGGATCTTATTGAGAACTACGAAGGTCCCCGGTCTAAAGTTCCTGAGAATGTGGATGCGGAAATAGAGAAAATCCTGCAGGAGGCTGAAGAAAGACAAAAAAACCAGCAATAGGGCAGTTGTTTTCTGAAACCATCATCCATTCAATTGAATCAAATGGCGAATCGTTGCATCATAGGGATCAATACCGGAGGGACCTTCACAGACGGGGTTCTGCTGGATTATGCATCCCGCAAGGTGATTTCTTCAGGAAAGTCGCTGACTACCCGGGGTGACCTTAAAACTGGTGTGATCAAGGTTCTCAGAAAGCTGGATATTCAGCCTCACCATAAGATCCAGCTGGCAGGTATTTCCAGCACACTGGCCACGAACACCGTGGCGGAAGGGAAAGCCCGCAAAACAGGCTTGTTGCTGATTGGCTACGACCGTGACCTTGTCGAATCTTACGGGTTGCACACACAGTTACCAGCTGATCAGGTGGCCTATTTTTCCGGTGGTCATAATGCCCAGGGTGAGGCCCTTGCTCCCCTGGATGCGGAAGGGGTCGGGAACTGGGTCAGGGCAAAGAGCAGCGAGGTAGAGGCATTTGCAGTTTCCTCATACTTCAGTCCGCTTAACCCCGAACATGAGGAAGAGGTGTTCCGGATCATCTCCGGCAGCACTTCCCTGCCTGTGGTCATGGCCCACCAGCTTTCAACCCGCCTTGATTCAATCAAGCGTGCCTCTACGGCATCCATTAATGCTTCACTGGTTGCGGTTATGCATGATTTTATCCTTGCCGTGCAACAGTCAATGGAGGAACTGGAGATCAGTGCTCCCCTTATGATCGTTCGCGGAGACGGCACCCTTATGCCTTCTGAAGATGCGGTAAAAAAGCCGGTGGAAACTGTGATGTCAGGGCCGGCAGCCAGCGCCATAGGTGGTCGCTTTCTGGCTCATAACGGAAATTGCCTTGTTGTGGATATGGGAAGCACCACCACAGATATGGCGGTGGTGCACAACAACAGGGTGCTTGTAACGGATGCAGGTGCAAAGGTGGGAAAAACCCAGACGGCTGTGGAAGCTGCAAAAATCCGCACCATCAGCCTTGGTTGCGACAGCCGTATTCATCACAATGAAAGGAATGAGCTCATGCTTGGCCCTGACCGTGTCAGGCCGCTCGCACAGATAGCACTCCACCATCCACATGTTCGTGAAGAGATTCTGGGGCTGAGGCATGAAGAATTGATCAGAAAAGATCCGGCCACCCTGGAATACTGGTATCTTCACCGTCCGCTGGAAGATGGTGCACGGGATGCACTTAATGAACAACAGAAAAAGGTAATTGAGCGGATCAGAACCCCCCAAAACCTGGCAGGTCTGATGGAAGAAATGGGGGTATTTCACGCTTCGCACCTCAATGTGGATCACCTTGTGAAAGAAGGGAAAATTGAGTGCTCCGCCCTTACTCCCTCTGACCTTTTGCATGCCGACCGAAGGCTTGGTATATGGGACAGTGAGGTGGCGACTGTTGCCCTGGAACATTATTGCAGGATGTACGGGAAAGATCCGAAATCATTCACTGAGGAGGTTTTTGAAAAGATTGTTCAGAAGCTGACCGAGGAGATGATCATCTTTCTTGCCTGCCAGGAAACTGACCCGGCCCGGATGCCGGCAGCCGTGGATGGTGAATGGGGGAAATGGATGTTGCATCAGATACTCCACAGCGACAATCATTTTATTTCCATTGATGCGGACAGCCGCTACCCCGTGGTGGCGACCGGGGCACCGGCCCGCCATTTCCTGAAAAAGGCGGCACGTACCCTGAATGCAAAATTCGTGCTTCCGGAATATTTTGAAGTGGCCAATGCCGTGGGAGCAGTTTCCGGCTTGATTTCAGAAACCAGGGAGGTGCTTGTGTTTGTCAGGGAAAATGAAGAGAAGTATGGATATGTGGCCCGCCATGGAGGTAAAACCAGTGTTTTTCAGGAATATGACGAATGTTGTGTTTATGCGGAAGAAAAGGCCTCGGAGCTGGCCATGGAAGCAGCATCCCGGTCGGGGGCCACAGATTGTTTTGTAGAGGTTGGGCGCCGTAAAGAAGGATCATTGCTTCGAATTACTGCCCGGGCGATTGGTAACCCCAAACTGTCAAAAACGAAATCAGGATGAAAACAGTTATTGCGTGTGCCAGCATAAAACCTGAACTGGAACGCCTCAAAGGAGGTGAATCCGGGTTGCAGGTCTGTTATCTTCCGCAGCAATTGCACCGGACTCCCGGTAAATTGAAGGGGTTGTTGCAGCAAAACATTGACCGGCTTGCAAAGGACGGTGGTACCCTGGTTCTTGGCTACGGTTTGTGCTCCAATGCACTTGTGGGTCTCAGGGCTCCTGAGCAGGGAATGTATGTTCCGCGGGCCCATGATTGTATCACATTCTACCTTGGCGGACGGAAAATGTATCAAAAAGCTTTTGCCAGTTATCCCGGAACGTATTACCTGACCCGGGCCTGGATCGATAACCGGAAAGACCCCCTCGGGCAGGTGGAAAATGAGTATACGGAACGGGTTGGGCGCAGTATGGCAGAAGAAGCCATGGAGACGGAGATCAGGAATTACCGGTATATCGGTTATATTAATCCGCCGGATAGCGACACCGGAAACAACAGTTCATTACACCGGGAAGAGGAAAGCCCCTATTTGAAACGGGCCAGGGAAAATGCGGCTTTTTTCGGTAAAGAACTGATGTGCCATCAGGGAAATGACACCATGTTCAGAAAAATTCTTTTTGGCCCTTATGCAGGTCCGGATTTTATTCATATCAAACCTTTGGAAACAATTAAACAAAGTGAATTTTTAAAATAGGAGGAACTTTATATGCAAATAGTTGGCGAATTGATCAATGCCAGCCGGAAAAAGATCAGGGAAGAGATCAGAAACAAGGACCATGACTGTATCGTGCAGGTGGCCAGGGAACAGCAAGAAGCCGGTGCAGATTTTATTGATGTGAATGCCGGTATTTTTGTCGGTCAGGAAGCTGATTATATGAAATGGCTGGTGGAAACTGTACAGGGCAATGTGGACGCCCCTTGTTGTATCGACTCACCGGATCCTGAGGTTATCGCAGAAGGCCTTAAGGTTCACAAGGGGGTTCCCCTGGTGAATTCAATTTCCCTGGAGTCGCCCCGTTACGATGATATTCTCTCTGTCATCAAAGGCTCGGATGTGAAGATCATTGCACTGTGTATGAGCGATGAGGGAATGCCCTATACAAGGGATGCGAGGATGAAGATTGCCGATAAGCTGATAAACGGGCTGACATCCAATGATGTACCCCTGGAGAATATTTATGTGGATCCGCTGGTGCAACCGATTGGATCGGGTGACACCCTTGGTCTTGAATTTTTAAACACCATTGAACAGATCCATGCAGAATTTAAGGGGATCAACACCATTTGCGGGTTATCCAATATTTCATTCGGCCTGCCAAAACGAAAGTTTGTCAACCAGGCATTTATGATCATGGCCATTACCAAGGGACTCAATGCGGCAATTATGAACCCGCTGGATCAAAAGATGATGGCCAATATTGTGGTGGCTGAAATGCTGGCAGGGAAAGATGAATTTTGTGCCAATTACATGGATGCCTACAGAGAAGGTCTGCTGGATGCCTGACCTGAAATCTGAAAAGGAATTGTTGAACAATAAACATATAATCGTATGAATACCAAGTATTCAAATGATGTAGAAGTAGCAAGAAGTTATTACAACAGCCCGGATGCCCATAATTTTTATTACAGAATTTGGGGCGGAGAAGATTTACATCTGGGTATTTATGAATCTGATGACGAAGATATCTATACTGCGAGCAGAAGGGCGGTAGACCGTATTGCCGGTTATGCCGACCGGATGGCTGAGGATACCAAAGTGATCGATTTTGGTGGTGGTTTCTCAGGCTCTGCGCGACATCTGGCGAAAAAATTTGGCTGCCATGTTACAGTGGTCAACCTTAGCGAAACGGAGAATAACCGGGGGAGGAAGATGAACAGGGAACAGGGGCTGGATCACCTGATCGAGGTGGTAGATGGCAGTTATGATGCGGTGCCTTTTGATGATTGCAGTTTTGATGTGGTTTGGTCGGAAGATGCCATTCTGCACAGCGGAAACAAGGAAAAGGTGATCTCTGAGGCTGCAAGGTTGCTGAAGCCCGGAGGTGACCTGGTGTTTTCTGATCCGATGCAGACCGATCATTGTGATGAAAAAGTATTGCAGCCCGTGTATGACAGGATCAGACTTTCATCACTGGCCTCACCCCGGACCTATAAGGAACTTGGGAAAAAAGCCGGATTGAAGGAAATCAGTTTTGAAGAGCTGCAGGGTCAATTGGTACTGCACTATAGCCGTGTACTGGAAGAAACGGAAAAGAATGAGCAGGAACTTCTGGAATATGTTTCGCAGGAGTACCTGGATAACATGAAGAAAGGACTGAAATACTGGATTGATGGAGGAAAGGCTGACAACCTGACCTGGGGGATTTTTCATTTTAAAAAATGATTATCCCTGCCTCAGATGAATTAAATATTCTATATTGTGTTGATTTTCTGTAATTTTGCGAGTCTTTTATGAAGAAACAGGCACAATAGGAACAACAATAAAACTTAAAAACAGATAGATTATGAGTAGCATGGAAAGAATTGATGAAAACCTTGCATATAAGGTGAAGGACATTGAGCTGGCTGAATTGGGCCGCAAGGATATCCGCCTGGCCGAGCATGAAATGCCCGGTTTGATGGAGTTGAGAGAAAAATATGGAAAGGAGCAGCCCCTTAAAGGGGTCAGGATTATGGGCTCTCTTCACATGACCACCCAGACCGCTGTGCTGATCGAAACACTCAAAGCCCTGGGTGCTGATGTACGCTGGGCGAGCTGTAATATTTTTTCCACCCAGGATGAGGCAGCAGCCGCGATAGCTGTTACCGGTGTTCCCGTGTTTGCCTGGAAGGGCGAAACACTGGACGAGTATTGGTGGTGCACGGCACAGGCCCTTAGTTTCCCCGGTGGCAAAGGACCTGAACTCATTGTGGATGATGGTGGAGATGCGACTATGATGGTTCTCAAAGGATTGCAGGGTGAAAAAGATCCTTCACACCTGGATGTGGATGCAGAGGCCTGGGATGAAATTGCATTGCTTAAACGCTTGAAGCTGACCCGGGAACAGGACGAAAATAAATGGCACCGTGTGGTAAATGATCTTCAGGGAGTTTCGGAAGAAACCACCACTGGTGTGCATCGTTTATATCAGCTGGCAAAAGAGGACGCCCTGCCTTTCCCGGCAATTAACGTGAACGATTCGGTAACCAAATCCAAGTTCGACAATAACTACGGCAACCGTGAATCCCTGATTGACGGAATTAAGCGGGCAACAGATGTAATGATTGCCGGAAAAACCGCAGTTGTTTGTGGTTTTGGCGGTGTGGGTAAAGGATGTGCCCAGGGTCTGGCTGCCATGGGTGCCAAGGTGGTTGTCACTGAGATTGACCCCATTTGTGCCCTGCAGGCCGCCATGGAAGGCTATGAGGTTAAAACCATCGAGGAGGTGCTTGACCGCGGTGACATTTATGTAACAGCCACCGGTAACCGTGATGTGATCACCGTAGATCATATGCGTAAAATGAAGGATAAGGCCATTGTCTGTAATATTGGTCATTTTGACAATGAGATCCAGGTGGAAAAACTGGAAGTGCAGGAGGATGTGAAAAAGATTGAGATCAAACCGCAGGTACATGAATTTGTGTTTGGCGAGGGGCATTCCATTATTCTGCTTGCCGAAGGCCGTCTGGTAAACCTTGGCTGTGCCACCGGACACTCCTCCTTTGTGATGAGCAATTCATTTGCCAACCAGGTACTTGCCCAGATCGATCTCTGGCAAAACAAACGGGAACCAGGTGTATATATGCTTCCCAAAAAACTGGACGAAGAAGTCGCCCTGGCTCATTTGAAGCATCTGGGGGTCAGCCTGACCAAAATGAATGATGACCAGGCCAAATACCTGGGAATTCCTGTGGAGGGTCCGTATAAATCACACCATTACAGGTATTAATCGCCTCTCAAAATTTTTGTTGCACCATTAAAACCAATATAGATTATGTCCTATTATTTTACATCGGAGTCTGTTTCAGAAGGACATCCGGATAAAGTAGCTGACCAGATTTCTGACGCTGTGCTCGATGCATTGCTCAAGAATGACCCTGACGCAAAATGTGCGGCTGAAACTTTTGTAACCACTGGTTTGTGTCTGGTCGGGGGGGAAATCAAAACCAATACTTATGTAGAAGTTCAGGATCTGGCACGGGAGGTAATCCGCCGTATCGGATATACAAAACCTGATTACCGCTTTGATGCGGATTCCTGCGGCGTACTCACTGCCATCCACGAGCAGTCTCCTGACATCAACCAGGGCGTGGACAGAGCAACCGAAGAAGAGCAGGGAGCAGGCGATCAGGGTATGATGTTTGGTTTTGCCACCAATCAAACCGAAAACTATATGCCGTTGCCGGTGGATATTTCTCACCGGCTGGTGAAAGAACTGGCTCATATCAGAAAAGTAGGGGGAGAAATGCCATATCTCCGGCCCGATTCCAAGGCCCAGGTTACCATGAAATATGATGACAACGATCAGCCTGTCGGCATTGACACCATTGTGGTTTCTACCCAGCATGATGAATTCGTGAAGCCGATCGGATCCGGAGAAGAAGCCCAGAAAAAAGCCGACAGGGAGATGTTGGGCCGTCTGGAAACCGACGTGCAGAATATTTTGATTCCCAGGGTTAAAGCTACCTATCCGGAAAGCGTACAGAAACTTTTTGACGGGAACTACCGCCTGTTTGTCAATCCCACCGGCAAGTTTGTGATCGGTGGCCCGCATGGCGATACCGGCCTGACCGGACGAAAGATCATCGTTGATACCTATGGCGGATTCGGACGCCACGGCGGAGGGGCTTTTTCCGGCAAGGATGCATCCAAGGTAGACCGCTCAGCTGCATATGCGGCAAGACATATTGCCAAAAATATGGTGGCTGCGGGTATTGCAGATGAGGTGGAGATTCAGCTGGCATATGCCATTGGTGTACCTGAGCCGGTCGGTTTGTTTGCAAGCACCAAAAGGCCTAAAGTCAAGTTGTCTGACGAGGAAATCGCTGCAAAAATCAAAAAATTGTTTGACCTGCGGCCGAGTGCCATTATTAAGCGTTTTGGCCTGAAAAATCCGATTTTTGAGGAAACGGCAGCCTACGGACATATGGGCCGGAAACCCGGTAAAAAGGTCGTATATGTAAACGGCAGCAGGAAGGAAGTGGAAACTTTTACCTGGGAGAAGCTTGATTATGTGGATGCCATCAAAAAAGAATTCAACCTTTAATTGTCACTGATTCCGGTCTTTGAACGGAGCTCCGCTGTGCAATTCAATCAGTAATACACACTGACCTTATTGCACAGCGGATTATTTTTGTAAAAACAGAATAATTGTTGTGTTATGAAAAAAGTTTTGGGCATTGGAAATGCTTTGGTAGATACACTTGTGAAACTGGAAGATGAGCATTTCCTTGAAGAAATGAAGCTTCCGAAGGGAAGTATGCAACTGGTCAGCCAGGATGAGATTGTAGCTATTGAAAGGAAATGCGAGGGTTTTAAAAAATCAATGTCTGGCGGGGGATCAGCTGCAAATACCATCCACGGACTTGCCGGACTGAATGTCGAAACCGCCTTTATCGGGAAGGTCGGGAAGGATGAACTGGGTGATCTTTTTGCCGATGACCTGAGGGCAAAAAACATCAGGCCTTTTCTGATGCAGGGGGAGAGTCATAGCGGACATGCGCTCGCATTTGTGACTCCTGACTCCGAAAGAACATTTGCCACTTACCTGGGTGCAGCACTGGAACTAAGTCCGGAGGACTTGCAGGATCATTTTTTTGAGGGGTATGACTATCTGCATGTGGAAGGGTACTTATTGCAGAACCATTCGCTGCTGCAGGCGATTCTTGAAAAAGCCCGGAATAACAATCTGAAAGTTTCACTGGATCTGGCAAGCTTCAATGTGGTGGAGGAAAATTTACATGTACTGAAAGACTGGGTACGTGATTACGTGGATATCCTGTTTGCCAACGAGGAAGAGGCCAGGGCATTTACCGGGAAAGAACCTGAACAGGCATTGGCCGATATGGCCCGCCTTTGCGGTATTGCCGTGGTTAAAGTGGGCAAGGGAGGGTCCCTTGTCAGGGCGAAGGAAGACGAAATCCGGATACCTGCGATCCAGGCCACTGTTCTTGACACTACAGGTGCAGGCGATGCATATGCAGCCGGGTTTTTATACGGCCTGGCCAACGATCTTCCCCTCGGTGTATGCGGTCGCATTGCCTCCCTGATGGCCGGAAAGGTGATTGAAGGGATGGGGGCAAAGATCAGCCCGGATGGATGGGAAGAAATTCAGAGAGAGATTTTATAAAAACGAAGGGATATGACGGGGTTGCTCTTGATGATAATGATGACAATAATTCCCCTTGCCGGATTGAGGGCGCAGGATCCGACTGTCGTTTCCCTTTCCCCTTCAGTAACAAAGATGATCTATGAGGTGGGGGCAGCCTCACAGTTGCTGGGTTATACCAATTACTGTGACGGGGTGCTTGGAGATGAGAAAATTGTGGTGGCATCGCAGATGAATGTCAATGAAGAAAAAATTCTTTCTCTGAATCCGGATATGGTAATAACCACCACCCTGACTGCTGACCGGTCTGTAAGGGCGCTTACTTCACTGGGAATAAAGGTGGTTGTGCTGGATATGCCTGATTCCTTCAGAGGCCTTTGTGATCAGCTGGTTGATGTGGGCCGGCTGACCGGGCAGGAAAAGCAGGCAAAAGAGATTGTGGATCGTCAGAAAGCCAGACTTGAGCGATTGCAGCAGAAAATTCCGGATAACAAGGATCCCCGCATTTTTATGCAGCTGGGGGCCAAGCCCCTTTACTCTGTGATTCCGGATACCTTTTTGAATGATTACATTGAACTGGCAGGGGGCGAGAATATCGCTGCCGGAATGACCCACGGAAGTATTACCCGTGAAAGTGTACTGGCAAGGAATCCGGAGGCAATTTTCATTGTGATGATGGGAGCCGCCGGTGAAGAGGAAAAAAGCACATGGCTGGCCTATCCGGGTTTGTCTGCCGCGGAAAGCGGCCACATCTTTTTGCTTGACGAGGACAGTACTGCCAGCCCCACCCCTGAAATTTTCCTTGATGTGCTGGAAGAGATCATTGAACGGATATATTATTAAATTTATGATCCGGTTCATGGATCTGCCAGTTGCATGACCGGAAAAAAGGTTGTAACCATTGGATAAAACCATGAAGCCCCCTTCAGGAAGTGCATCCAGGAAAAGAAAGCTTTTCCGGTGGGGAATATCTCTGTTGACGTTGCTGGTGCTCACAGTAATTGCCTTTGTACTTGGTATGTCTGCGGGTGAGCTGGATATCTCTATGTGGGATGTGCCGCGTATTTTGGCGGAAAAGGACGGTGTTGAATACGTGGTGCTGACCCAGATAAGGCTGCCCCGTATTATTCTGGCCATTGCAGCCGGCGGGGGACTCAGCCTGTCGGGGGCTATACTGCAGGGCATTTACCGGAACCCGCTCGTGGAACCTTTTACCCTGGGAATATCCGGCGGTGCTGCATTGGGAGTGGCTCTGGCAATTGTATTCACATTGCCGGCGGTTTTTGGGGCTTTTGCCCTTCCGGTGGCAGGTTTTGCCGGAGCGTTGCTTGCCATTGTTTTTGTATATGTGCTCGGAGCCCGGTTCGGCCAGGTCAATGTGAACAACATGTTGTTGATCGGGGTCATGGTAAGCTTTGTTTCTTCATCTTTGATGATGCTGATGATGTCGCTGGCCACAGCCCGAAGCCTTCACAGTATAATTTTCTGGATGATGGGTTCACTGGATGAGCCGAACACCATGCTTATCCGGCTTACCCTGGTTGTTTCTGTTACTTCCCTTGTGATTGCCGGCTTTTTTTCCCGTTCCCTGAACGCTTTGCGCCTTGGTGAGGCAAATGCCTGGCACCTGGGAGTCAATACAGGGCTGACAATCCGGGTGATGTTTATACTGGCGTCTCTTGTGGCCGGTGTGTGTGTGGCCTCTACCGGCGTAATTGGTTTTGTCGGGCTTGTAATTCCTCATCTGGTAAGGGTATTGGCCGGATCAGATTACCGCATGCTGCTTCCGGCCTCTTTTTTGGGAGGGGGCATCTTTCTGATCATTTGCGATGCCATTGCACGAACCATTATTGCCCCCAATGAATTACCGATCGGGGTTATTACGGGTATTGCCGGCGGGATTGTGTTTATTGTTTTTCTGAGTCGTTCAAAATCAACACTGAAAGTCAATTAGTCATGTCCGGATTTTTAACGGTGCACAATTTTTCCTGCGGGTACGGCGATAAGTTTGTACTCCGTAATGTGAATATAGAGGCCGGCCAGGGCGAAATTTCCGGAATTATCGGGCCCAACGGCTCAGGAAAAACAACACTTTTTCGTGGTCTGACCGGTGAGCTGCCGGCAAGGAGCGGGGAGGTGCTGCTTCATGGCAGGGATCTCCGGCAGATGTCGTACAATGAAAGGGCCCGTTCAATGGCAGTCGTTGCGCAACACGTTTATGCAACAGACATAACCGTTGAAGAATATGTGCTGATGGGAAGGCTGCCCCACCGGAAGCAGTTTCAGTTGTTTGAGACCAGGGAAGATTATGAGATCGCCCATCATTATATGCAGCTGACCAATGTGTACGGATTGCGAAATAAACTGATGTCGAAAATCAGCGGGGGAGAGCAACAGCTGGCCAACATTGCCAGGGCCCTCACCCAGCAGCCTGAGTTGCTGTTACTGGATGAACCCACCTCTCACCTCGACATTACACATCAGGTGCAGATCCTGAACCTGATCCAGAAGCTGAACGAGGAGATGAAATTGTCCGTTTTAATGATCATCCATGATCTGAACCTGGCCGGAGAATATTGTGATTACCTGGTTATGCTGAAAAACGGTCAGCCTTTTAAACAAGGACTGCCGGATGAGGTACTGGATTATCAGGTGATTGAGGAGGGATACAAAACAGTGGTTGTCGTGCAACCCAATCCTGTTTCTCATAAACCTGCCGTATTTCTTGTATCGGATAAAATCCTCAAGCAAAAAAAGAAGGCGTCCGGACAAGGGGAGGGTCAGGAACAATCAGGGAAAGATTTTTGACAGGGTGCTGCGCAAATGGGGAAACCTTTGACATACATCCTCTGTTTTGTAGAGCACAAAATCCCTGAACTCGAATGCGGGCGACACCATGGTGCTGACAAGCGTAAACCCGCCTTTTTCAATGGGACGTGCCCCGAAAATCATATCAGCCGGCACCAGTATTTGCGGATATTCCCCCTTGCCGGCATCCAGACCAAGTTTTTTAATGGAATGGTTCCCGGACTGGTCAATCAGGTGGATATCCAGTGCTGAACCATGGTGAAAAAACCAAACTTCATCTGATCTCAGCCAGTGGAGTTGCGACACCTGATCCTGTTCAAGTAAAAAATAAATTGTTGAAGCCAGTTTCCTGTTTCCTTTGAAGCCTGAAGGGAGGCATGATTCACTGATGGCAAGGGGGTTCTGATAAACCTCCCTGTAATAGCCCCCTTCGGGATGAGGTTTCATCCGGAGCTTTTCCACAAAATAATCGGCAGTCAGCATTTCTTGCAGGTTTATTCTACAACCAGGTTGATCACATTCGCACGATAAAGGTAATTAAGAATCAACTTTGCGCCAACTGCCGTAGTGCCTTTTATGGGTCAATTTTCGTATGTTTGTGCAAACATCTTCAATGAAGAATTAATAAAAAACCAATCAGTTCATCCCATGAAAACCACTTTGATTTATTTTTACCTGCCAGTAGCCGTTTGTCTCATTTTTTCTTCTTGTGGTGGAAGAAGCGGACCAACCGACGCCCCTGCACTTGGAAGCGACCTGGTGGTTGCCGAAGAGAGGGCTTTTTTCAATAACCTGGCTTCCTGGTGCGGAGCCTCTTTCGCCGGTGAACAGATTTTCCTGGCAGAAGGCCGGGAAAGCTGGGAAGACAAAGACTTTGTGATGCATGTGACCATTTGTGAGGATGACCGGATCCATGTGCCTTTTCACCTGAGCGATGACCATTCACGTACCTGGATGTTTCTTGTGGAAGACGGTCGGTTAAGGTTTCGTCATGACCATCGCCATGAAGATGGTACGCCCGAAGATGTAACCATGTACGGAGGTTATGCCGACGGAGAGGGTACAGCCACCCGCCAGGATTTCCCGGCCGACGAATACACCTGCGAAACGCTTCCCACTGCCTGCAAGGCAGTTTGGCGCGTTGAGCTTTCGGAAGATCCCCCCGCCTTCAGTTACAGTCTCTTTGATGACGGGGAGTTGCTGTTCAGCGCTTCTTTTGACCTTTCGGAACCGCTTTAAAACTGTTTGATGCCAATTTACTGTGCGAGGTCAATCCTGCCCGGTATTCTAACCGCATTTCATGATCCTTCAAAAATTAACATGCCCGCCGGATTGGCCGGCGGGCATGTTTTGACAATAAGCGGAATTGGATCCGGAAAGAGAGGCCGTTATTTGATGGCAACACTGAGGGCAGGGAAGTTGACGGCAATTCTCACAGGCTTCCTTAATTGAAAGGGAAGTGGCTCTTCAGCTTCCGGCTTGTAGTAAATTGAAAGGTCAAGGGGCTCATTGGCTGCGTCGAAACGTTTGCGCAAGAGCTCCGCTTCTTTGGTAAACGGAACTGAATCCGGTGCGATCTCGGTATTGACCGGCTGAATAAGGATTTCCCCGTTGGGTCCGTTAAAAGTGAGGTATTCTTCGTTTTCCTGTGCAAACACCAGGGTGAAGCTCAGTAACATGGCGGCGGTGATGATCATTCTTGTTTTCATGGCAATGGATTTTTATCGGTTTGTTTTTTTTATTTTCTGACTGGTTCAACCAATCAATATCCATATCTGTGCCAAAGATTTTAATAGATTGTTAATCAATTATTTGCGAAGCTTTATGTCTGCGGATGAGTATATAAAAAACGTCCGCTGGCGGACACTTTGTATTCACTAACGGACGCCAGGTCTGTAAGCTAAAAATAACATCCTTATTGTTCACATCCGGAATTGCTGATCCGGTTAAAACCAGTCAAAAATTAACTTATTTTAAAATATGCCAATGGCTGGAATAGTTTTTGATAATGTGTTTAAAGGGATAAGGCAGAAAACAAGCACTCTATTCTCCCTGAATTTTTCAAATTTACCAAACCAATCTGTTCTACCATGAAAACAGTTATCTCTAAAACACACAAGGTGATTATTGTTATCTTTGCACTATTCCTGCCGGGCAGTTGTGCGCTTCAGCAGGAGGTTCCCGGAAGCAGCCGTGGTGATAATACGGTGCTTGTCATTACCGGGGATCACCCCGACGATGCTTACCGGAAAATGGGACAAATTCTGGCCGAAAGGGGCTTTAGCATTCAAAGCTCTGACCGGGAAATGGGTTCCATTTCAACAGCTCCCAGCTCCCTTCACCGGCGTATGCGGTGGGAGGCTCAGGTGAACGTGGTGGTAAGCGGTTCAGAATCAGCGACCATTGCCCTTAGCGGATCCTCACGGATAGACAGGGAAGGCAGTTGGGTTCGGATTTATGACAGGGGAAGCCGAACCGGTCATCAGCAGGCAGGATGGACTGAGCTGTATGAAATTGCAAAAAAATACGAAGGCGCTGAAATTGCCTTTGAAACCCGTTGACCCGGGTTATAGTTTTTACATCTTAAGAATATTTATTTAGTGAGTCTGCACGGAGAGATTGAACGGAGAAGAACCTTTGGCATCATCAGTCACCCTGATGCCGGAAAAACAACCCTGACAGAAAAGTTATTGTTATTCGGCGGTGCGATCCAGACCGCCGGTGCGGTAAAAAACAACAAAATCCGGAAAACCGCTACTTCTGATTTTATGGAAATCGAGAAGCAGCGCGGGATTTCTGTGGCTACCTCAGTCATGGGGTTTGATTACGGAGACCATAAGATCAACATACTGGATACCCCGGGACATAAAGATTTTGCTGAAGATACCTACCGAACGCTGACTGCCGTAGACAGTGTGATCCTGGTGATAGACAGCACAAAGGGGGTGGAGGAGCAGACCCGCAAACTCATGGAAGTTTGCCGTATGCGGCATACACCGGTAATTATTTTTATCAACAAGCTGGACCGGGAGGGGATGGACCCTTTCATCCTGCTTGAAGAAGCTGAAAGGGAACTGAATATCCATGCCCGGCCGCTGAGCTGGCCCATCGGTAAGGGAAATGAATTTCAGGGAGTCTATGACCTGATGAACAGTCAGTTGCGGATGTTTGCCCCGGATAAAACCAGCATTGCTGATGAGACTCCCATGATCCATGAGCTCAACAGCGAGCCCCTCAAAAGAGAGATCGGAGCCGGGGCAGCAGCCAGGCTCGGTGAGGATGTGGATCTGATTGAAGGAGTCTATGAAGCCTTTGACGAATCTTTATACAGGGAAGGTTACCTGGCCCCGGTGTTTTTTGGAAGCGCCCTCAACAATTTTGGGGTCAAGGAGTTGCTGGATACCTTTGTCCGGATTGCTCCCCCGCCCAGGAGTCGTGAAACCGAAAAAAGGGAGGTGAAACCCGCCGAATCGTCATTCAGTGGATTTGTGTTTAAGATCCACGCCAACATTGATCCCAACCACCGGAACCGGATCGCTTTCTGCCGCATTGTTTCCGGGCGGTTTGAGCGGAATAAATTTTATACCCACACACGCCTTGGCAAGAAAATCCGTTTTTCGGGTCCCACAAGTTTCATGGCCGGAGACAAAAGCGTGATTGATGAAGCCTTTCCCGGAGATGTGGTGGGATTGTATGATACGGGCACCTTTAAGATCGGGGATACGCTCACAGAGGGAGAGGCGTTAAGCTTCCAGGGAATACCGAGTTTCTCCCCCGAAATGTTTCGCCAGGTGGTAAACCGGACCCCGGAAAAGACCAAGCAGCTGGAGAAAGGTATCCGGCAGCTGACCGATGAAGGGATTGCCCAGTTGTTTGTCCGGCAGCCCGGAAATGTCAAGGTGATCGGTACAGTGGGGGAACTTCAGTTTGATGTGATCAAATTCAGGTTGCTGCATGAATACGGCGCCTCATGCGATTTTCAGCCCATGAACTATTACATGGCTTGCTGGATCACCTCGGACGACCAAAAGGCACTTGAGGCATTTATCGCTGCCAGAAGTCATCATATCGCCTGGGACAAATCGGATCGTCCTGTGTTTATGGCCGAAAGCGAATGGATGCTGAAAACCACCAGGCAGGCATATCCTGACATTGAGTTCCATTTTACTTCGGAGTTTTAACGGGTGAACTTTTTAAACCTGCCATTGTTTGGCTGGTATGAAAAAGAAAATTGATACCAGGCCCAACGACCCGGGAAAGTATCCGGTGAATCAAAAAGAAGATGCATGGAGGGAACAACTTGCTCCGATGCAGTTCAGGGTGCTGCGTGAGGCTGCCACCGAAATGCCTTTTACCGGGGAGTACAACGAAACAGACAAACCAGGAATCTATTTTTCGGCGGCCAGCGGTCAGCCCCTTTTTTACGCAGACGCCAAGTTTGACAGTGGTTGTGGCTGGCCAAGTTTTTTTGAACCCATCACCACCAACGCGATCTATTACAGAAAAGACACTTCCCATGGTATGATACGTACCGAGG
>PWIY01000328.1 GCA_003560215.1 Bacteroidales bacterium
TCAGCTGGTCGGCATCCAGAAGATAATCAAAGGGGAAGTTCTTTTCTTCTGCACGTTCAATCATTTTGGTATATGAATCCCTTGGTTCGGCAATGGAATCATTGGGGTTGACAGCAACCAGGGGAAAACCTTTCGGGGCATAGGTATTGTGCAGTTCGATCATCCTGTCTTCGTAAGCCACCACATAGGGGCAGTGGTTACAGGAAAAAATCAGAATAATCCCTTTGGCATCCTCGTAATCAGACATCGACACATAATTGCCATCCACGTTCAAAAGCCGGAAATCCGTGGCAATATCACCGACCTCGTACCCCTGCGCAAACAGTCCGGTACTGTAGATACCCATCAATAAAAGTAAAAAGACCTTTTTCATTGTTTTCGAGTTTGGTTAATAAAGATTTATTGGATTAAGGGTAAAACCAGTTCTTCAAGTTCCTCAAATTTAAACTCCCTTTCATGAAAACTCCGGTGGGATGATGAATAAATAACCGTGGCAGGAATGGCTCCGCTCCATTCTTCACTCACAAGTGGGATCCAGCGGTTTGAATTCGGATCATCAAGTAAAACCACCTCACTCTGGAGATCCATTCGCTCCATGAAAGGAATCACACGGTCATCAATCACATCCGGATTGTCAAGGCTCACCAGAATCACTTTAACCTTCTTCTCCCCGTATGTTTCATTCAACTCCTCAAAAGCGGGAAGCTCCCTGACGCAGGGTGCGCACCAGGTTGCCCAGAAGTTGATCACGTACACCGAGTCATTGTCCATTTCCAACCGCGGGGCAAAGGTGTCAAAGTCCATCACCTCAATGTCTTTTCCATCAGGAAGCACTGTCAAACCGGAAGCATCCGAATCATTCAGCAGAAAAAAAACAGCAAACAGGAATATGCCAGTGTAGAGTTTCATACGCTTAATTCTCCCTAAAGATAAACATTTTCAAAAGAAATTGACAACCTTCATAACCTGAGGTGATGTCAGCAAAGAATACAACAGACGAATGATGAATTTGTTTATTGACCACCCGGAAGCAATCAAACCTTGTTGGCTGAAAGCAAAAAAGGTAAAAACTGATATACCCAGTTTTTACCTTTAATAAGTTCGTTCAGGTATCAGGTAATACCTGAATGCAGATACGGGCCGGTTCCCGGAGAACCGTTATTTGGCATAAGCCACCGCCCTTGTTTCCCGGATCACAGTGATTTTAATCTGACCGGGATAAGTCATTTCGGTCTGAATTTTTTTGCTTAAATCCTGGGAAATCTGCTCTGCCTCGGCATCGGTGATCTTTTCACTTCCCACAATCACGCGCAGTTCGCGCCCGGCCTGTATGGCGTATGTTTTTACCACACCAGGATACGACAAAGCAAGTTCTTCAAGATCATTGAGGCGCTTGATGTATGATTCAACCACTTCACGACGGGCTCCGGGACGTGCCCCTGAAATCGAGTCACAAATCTGGATGATGGGTGAGATCAGGCTTTCCATTTCCACCTCGTCGTGGTGCGAACCAATGGCATTACAGACTTCAGGCTTCTCCTTGTACTTTTCCGCCAGTTTCATCCCAAGGACAGCGTGCGGCAATTCAGGTTCATTGTCAGGTACTTTCCCGATATCGTGTAATAAGGCAGCACGTTTGGCAATTTTCGGGTTCAGACCAAGTTCAGCAGCCATGGTGGCAGCAAGGTTGGCCACCTCCTTGGAGTGCTGAAGCAGATTCTGCCCATAGGAAGACCGGTACTTCATCCGGCCCACAAGCCGGATCAGTTCATGGTGCATCCCGTGTATTCCGAGATCAATGGTGGTCCGTTTGCCGATATCAATGATCTCCTGTTCAATCTGTTTCTGGGTCTTGGCAACAACCTCTTCAATTCTGGCAGGATGAATTCGCCCGTCGGTAACCAGTTTATGCAGAGAAAGCCGGGCGATCTCACGCCGGACAGGGTCAAATCCGCTCAGAATAATGGCTTCCGGTGTATCGTCCACAATGATCTCCACCCCCGTTGCGGCCTCCAGCGCCCGGATATTACGGCCTTCGCGGCCGATTACCCTTCCCTTGATCTCATCACTTTCAATCGGAAAAACCGAAACGGAATTTTCAATGGCAACCTCCGTGGCGGTTCGCTGGAGCGACTGAATAACGAGTTTTTTCGACTCCATGTTGGCCGTCAGTTTGGCTTCCTCCATTACTTCCTTGATATAGGACTGTGCATCCGACTGTGCCTCCTGCTTGAGGGCTTCCACAAGCTGAAGCTTTGCTTCCTGCACAGACATTCCGCTGATACTTTCCAGTTCCTCCAGCTGTCGCTTGTAGGTTTTGTCAAGATCGGCCTGTTTGTTGTTGAGAATTTCAAGCTGGTTGTTCAGATTCTCCCGGATTGCCTTGACTTCATTTTGTTTGCGACTGAGCTCCTCCATCTTTTGGGAGAAGGAAGACTCTTTTTGCTTGAGTTTGTTTTCAGCCTGAGATAGCTGCTGGTTCTTTTCGGCTACATACTTTTCATGTTCGGCCTTCAGCTGCAAAAACTTTTCTTTTGCCTGAAGGATTTTCTCCTTTTTCAGCACCTCTGCCTCTGAGGTGGCTTCTTTTAGTATCTGGTTGCTCTTGCGCAAAACAGATTTGCGCAATACAGTGCCTGCGATCAGCACTCCGAGCCCCAGCGATATGGCCGAAATGACAACAATTAAAATCACGTTGACATTGAGTAATAGGATCATATCACAGTTGGTTTGTGTTTAGTAAATAAAAAAACCCGCATTGAATTCAATGAGGTTTTGAGAAACCCCTGAATACATGATTAGGGGGTCAGGATCGTTCGAACTTCCACTGCCCTTTGCAGGGTATTGCCGGTTTCCCGGCAATATTGAGGCCTGCTCTAGAGACCCTGAAACTTACCCTAAGTTTTAGTAGTGTTGAGTTTCTAAAACGTACATTTGAATTAATGCGGGTTATATCGAAATATTTTCAAAGAGCTATTGGCTTTTTCCCAACAATTTGGTTTCCAGCAATTGATCAACCTCCTCCAGTTCCTGCTTCAGTTTTTCCTGTTGTGCCGCTGTATCAGACAAACGCAAACATTCGACCGCAAATTGCAGATTTACCATTGCCAGCAAATCCTGCGTATCCCGAAAGGCGTAATTACCGGCATATTCCTTCATTTTTTCGTCCACCAATTTTGCTGCCTTTCTGAAGGTTTCCTCTTCAGCCTGACTGTTAACAGCAAGTCTGTATGGGCGTTCTGCAATTATAACTGATATCAGTTGATCTTTCATACAAGCTGTGCTTACCTGTTGTTTAAAAGCACATGACATTTCTCGATTTCCCGCAAAAGTTCATCCACTTTTTGCACGGCTCTGACGGAGTCATCATCACCAAGACCTTTTGTCAGCTGTTCGCGTGTCAGCGCTGTTTCCAGCTGACTGATCTTTTTATCACGATCGGCAAGCATTTCCTCCAGCTGCTTCTTCTCTTCCTCCAGATCAACAAGCCGGTTCTTTAAATTCGTATTGCTGATTAGCAATCGCTTTACCTTGTTGCGGATTGCTTCAACGATCAGTGATAATTCATCCATCCTGTCAAAGACATTTTAGCCTAATACAAATGTACAATTTTTTCCGTCATTTGTATCAACAATTTTTTAACACTGAAAGCCCGGATATTGTTTTTTCGGAAAGAATTTAAGGTATTGCATACCAGACAGGTTCGGATGATTATTTAAAAAACTCCGTCAGAGAGAGGCCCGGACTCAATGAATATGATAATGATATACCTCCCGCCTTGGAGCAAAAAAGGGGAAAGAAATCCGCAACCGGAACCCATCTCCCCTTTCAAAGGAAAACGCTCCGCTGAGCTGTTCCTCCACAAGCATTTTAGCCAGCTGGATCTCCTGGCAGCTACTGGTTTCTTCCTCGTGCTCCGCCGGACAGGAACACTCCGGATACCAAATCCATAAAGAACACTGGTTATTTTTATCCTTCAACATTTTCAGTTCAACTTTCGATTTCAGGCCGAACCCTGATTCACGCTTGTTGCCGGCATAATTGCAATGACAGATATAACTAAAAATTTCGTTAATTGCGAGACCCAGCGGCAACGCCTGGTCAGCCGGCAATTTGATCTCATCGGCCCTGATCGCAAAACATGAACCCCCGGATTCCTTCAAACCCATAAGGTGATCAAAACGAACAGCCAGTTCAGACAGAAAACCCCTGAAGTTTACATTGCTGTAGTTGATTTCGGGAGCAGCATACTCATGAACCAGTAAAAGTGCCTGTATTCTTCCATGCAAAGCTGCCAGACTATTGCATTCATGCGGAATTTTATTCATTTCAAAGCTGGTTCCAATGAGTGATAAAAAGATTTTCAGGTTCTTTTTGACACGGTGGTGTATTTCTTCCAGCATTACCTCCATCTCCGCTAACTCATTTTTTATGATCTCCTCTGCATGCATTCTTTCCTTCATTCTGTGCTGTGCCTCACAGACAGATCTTGCCAGCTCCCGCGTCCGGTTTTCCGTTTCCTCCTCAAGCATTTTGCTTTCATTGCGAATAATCTCCTCCATCCGGATCCGGTGCCTGACCTCATCTTCAAGGGCGAGGGATGATCGCATATCTTCTGCATAAACCACAACTCCGTGAGAATCACCATACCTGTCAGACAATTCAGCACAATACACCTTAACAGGGAGAAGCTCCCCTCCCGAAGTATGAATATGTATTTCGGAAGGTCCGGAGTGACCAGTGTGTCTGCCACGCCGTATGAGGGTTTCCAGGGAGTTCCGGTTGTCGAAGAAATCAGCCAGATTGCTTCCCTCTACGTCATTGACTTCCCTTCCCAGCATCTGTGTACTGAATGAATTCGTATATACAACCTGCCTTTCTGC
>PWIY01000209.1 GCA_003560215.1 Bacteroidales bacterium
CGGTGAGATTCGCGGTACGCACTATCCCGATGAGATCATCACGGTGGGCGGACACCTGGATTCATGGGACAACAGCCAGGGCGCGCACGACGACGGCGCCGGGTGCATGCAGTCCATTGATGTGCTCCGGATTTTCCTGGAGGAGGGTATTCGCCCCAAACGGACAGTCCGTGCTGTGATGTTTATGGATGAAGAGATCGCGCAGCGTGGCGGCAATCAATATGCCGATCTGGCCGATGCACTTGGTGAGTCTCATTACTTTGCCATTGAGTCGGATCGTGGTGCTTTTACTCCGCGCGGGTTCTCTGTGGATGCATCGCCAGAGAGGGTAGAAGCCATGCAAAGCCTTCAGCCTTTTTTTGCCCCTTACGGGATGCATGAAATATTTGCAGGAGGCAGTGGGGTGGATATTGCGCCACTGAAAAATTATTTTGACATGACACTGGTGGGGCTGGTGACAGACTCGCAGCGTTACTTTGACCTGCATCATTCATCCAACGATAATTTTGACCAGGTTAACCGTCGTGAGATGCAACTGGGAAGTGCAGCCATGGCTGCAGTGATCTATCTGGTGGATGCACTGGACGTTGTGGCTGACTGACCTTTTCGCTCTGACACGGCCGCCTGACCTGGATTTGACGCAGCACCCCGACCTGGATTTGATGCAGCTCCCTGACCTGGCTCTGATGCGGCCCTGACATATTGCCAGAACAACTAAGATGGCAAGCTTTTTGTATGGTTGTTATTGTATTAACAACCTAAAAAATCTAAATATGTCAGACTTAAAGTTTAAGATCAGCGCGCACAGTGAAAGTCCTGCAAGGACCAATGTAAAAGCCAGGAATTTTGAAATGATCGTGGATGAACCCAAAGAATTGGGTGGAACGGATCAGGCGGCCAATCCGGTAGAGTATATGCTGGCCGCTTTCGCGGGATGCCTGAATGTGATGGGGCACCTGGTTGCTCAGGAGATGAAGTTTGAGCTGCGGGGTCTTGATATCGACATTGAAGGTGACCTGAACCCTGCAAAATTGTTCGGTAAAAGCGACAAGGACCGTGCGGGTTACAAGCAGATCAAAGTGTGTCTGAAGCCCGATTGCGATGCGGACAAAGATACCCTGGAAAAGTGGATGCATGCTGTGGAATCCCGCTGCCCGGTAAGTGATAATATTCAGAATGTCACCCCTGTAAAAGTAGAGGTTGTGGGTAAAGTACCTGCCGGAGAAGGCGGCTGCTGCTGCGGTTAATCCGCAACTCGCTGCAGCCTCCTGAGTGTGGCATTATGTGAAGGATCCAGCAGCAAAGCTCTGGCGTAGGCCGTGACGGCATTTTCCTTCTCTCCGGCTGCATACCAGGCGTCGCCCAGCAGCATCTGGGCCCTGGGCGAATCAGGGAACAAGCGGGTCGCCAGTGCATAAAAGTCTGCGGCTTCCCTGTTGCGGTCAAGCAGCATCAGATCTCTGCCGATCTGCGCAATGTGGTTCAGTGTCAGTTCATCCTCCGTATCATTGCCGGCATCGGCCAGTTCTTTCAGGAAGTCCATCGACTGTTGCAGGCCTTCCTCTTCCAGTATGCGTGCGGCTGCAATCGGAACCGAACGTTCAAACTCAATGGGTTTGTCGTACAATGCATTGACAATTTGTTCGCGGATGGGCCGGATCTCACCCGGGCGGGTGTTGCAGAAAACAAGGATGTAGTATCCGTCTTCGGGCAGCCGGGTGCCGATACTGGTAAATCCGTTGGTGCCCCCGGTGTGCTCATGGTAATACAGGCTGTCATTTTCGCTGATCTTCATGTGCCCGATCCGCCAGCCATACCCATAACCGTCCAGTTCCGGTTCAAACTTCAGATCCTGGTATTCCTTGTCAAGAAGGGTGTAATCGCGCAGGGCCTGATCCCATTTAACCATGTCAAGGGGAGAGGCATACATGTCGCCGGTGGCAAGGGCTGTGGAAAGGTCACGGAATTCCGCCCGCAGGAATCCGTCCAGTACCATGTCGTAGCCGTGGGCCCTGTTGTTTACAATCTGCCGGTGATCCTCAATGCCTGTATCATGCATCCCAAGGGGTTGAAGTATCTGCTCATCCAGCAATGCATCAAAAGTTTTTCCAGAGACCTCTTCCAGAATATATCCCAGCAGATAATAGCCAAAACTGCTGTAGCTGTATTCCTCGCCCGGCTCACTCATGAGTTCCAGATCCCAGAAAAGCTCCACGAAATCCCTGTGCTCAAACAGTTGCCTGCCGAAACGGGGGAAAAAGTCAGGGATGCCGGCATAGTGCGGCATGCCTGAGGTATGTGTGAGCAGGTGATGAATGGTAATGACCTCCCCCTGCGGACTGGGGTAGTCCGGAATATAGGTGTTGATGGTTGAATCCAGCGACATTTTTCCTTCGGCAACTTTCTGCAGGATCAGCAAGGCGGTAAATTGTTTGGAAATGGAGGCGATGCGATAATTCATTTCCGGGCTGTTGGGGATGCCATGCTCCATGTTGGCGTACCCGTAACCCTCCGCAAAGACAACTTCTCCGTTTTGGGCAACCAGTACCGCACCGTTGAAATTGTTGTGGGTGTGAAAAAGATCCATGATGCTGTCCAGACGATCTGTCAGATTATCCGGGGTGTAATTGGAGCGGGGTGCTGATGCCCCTGGTGCTGATGCCTCCGGTGCTGCTTCCCCCGCTGCTGCTTCCTCCGGTGTTACTTCCTCCGGTGTTACTTCCCCGGGTGTTGCCTCCCCCGCTAATGCTGCCGAAATCGCACTGGTGGCAGAAGCGGTGGCTGAGCTGTTGTTTGAGGTGCCGGCAATGAGGGGCATGCTGAAAAGAAAAATCAAAAGAAAAGCTGATAAATTCTTCATGTTGTGATGGTTTTTGGTTAAGCGGATATTCTGTTGCGACCGGCCGGTAACTGTCGACTGGTCAGGGATTAATAAACGAAAGTCAAATATGCAAGTTTTTTCTGAAATTATGAGCAACAAATGATAATTACATATATTTGCCTTGTTTGTCAATCGAATCAAACCATCCAAAATAAATCAACATGAAGAACTTTTTTGCCTTTTCATTGATGATGGCCCTGATGATCACGGGCCTGACAAACAATCTTTTTGCCCAGCCCAGGGCAGAGCGCATTGTGCCGCTTCGTCAGGATACCTACCGGATCGCGGTGCTTTCTTTTGTCCATGAAACCTGTACGTATTGCCCCAGCCCGGCAGGACTGGAAGACTGGCTGGCCACAGGCCCGGCCACCAACGAGATTCTTGGGGGCGGAAGCGGAAGGGCTTATATTGACGGATTCGAAGAACGCATGGCTGCCTACGGGGGTGTGGAGCTGATCGGAATCACTTCTCCGGCGGGGATGCCTGTTGGCGGAACCGGACGCAGCTGGAACTCCATGGAAGTGTGGGAATATTATACGGAAAAAATGATTGAGGACCTGATCAATAAAGGACCTTTTGACGGCATTCATCTGGCTGTGCACGGATCAATGGCTGTGCACGGGATTGCCAGGCCCGAGGCTGAACTGGCACGGATGGTCAGGGAAATTCTGGGGCCCGATGCAGTGATTACCGCCACGCTTGACCTGCACGCCTGTGTGGATGCGGAGCTGGTTGCAGATGATGCTGCCGATGCGGTGTTTGCCACAAAGCGTTTTCCCCATTATGATGCTGCTTTGATGGGTGAGAGGGCTGCTGATGTGATGATCCGGACATTACAGGGCACATACAGCCCGGTGGTGGCTACCCGGAAACCCGGGGTGATCACCCCCAGTTTTTTCCAGGGTACGGTACGCTATCCTGCCAGGGAGATCATGGAACGTGCCCGCCGCTGGGAGAATCGTGAAAAAGATGTATATGTGTCGGTGAATTTCGGATTTGCCTATGCCGATGTACCCAATAACGGGGCATCCATATATGTGGTGACCAATGATGACCAGGAACTTGCAGACCGTATTGCTGATGATATGAACAAGTTTTTCTGGGATCACCGTGAAGATTTTGTGTTCAAGGATATATATGGTGTGGAGGATGGAGTGGCCCGTGCACTTGATGCGGTGGCCAGTGAGGAAACCCCGGTGGTGATCGCTGATGGTTGCGACCGGACCGGTGGGGCCACCTGGATCGCCAATGAACTGATCCGGCAGGGTGCTTCCAATTTTGCCATCGGCACCCTGGCCGACGAGGATCTTTTTAAGGAGGCACACGACAGGGGATGGTCGGCAGGTGACCAGACCGGCCCCATTGAGGTGGCCGGAACCACCGATATGTATTCCGGTGATCCGGTGCAGCTCGACAACGCCACCGTGGAACTGCTCGACGACCGCTACCTGGTGCTTGGTTTTGGAGACAACAATTTTATTGTGGTGACCCCTGCGCTGATGCAGGTGACCAATCCTGGGTGGCATGCCCGGGTGGGAATCGATTTTGATCAGATGGACATCGTGGTGCATAAAACCAGGGTGCATTTCTTCCGGGGTTATTACGAAACAGGCATTGCCGGTGAACAATATCCCGGTACCATCGTCAAGATAGAAGTGCCAGGCTGGGGACCGGCCGACATCACGAAGATCAATTATGTAAATGGCGGCCAGTATCTTTATCCCCTTGATATGGACAGGGAGATGGGCGGTGTAACGGACAGGCCCTATATTGGTGATGATGATATGATTTACCAGACCGGTGAAGGAGAACTTTAAAAGTCAACGCACAGCGCTGACTTTTAAAGTTGGTTAGTCGGGGGCTTCGCCCCCTCCGGTTGGTCAGCGCTGCGCGCTGACGGTTGTTGGTTGGTCGTGGCTTCGCCACTCCGGTTAGTCGGCGCTGACGCGCCTCGGGTTGGTCGGGGTCTTCGCCCCCTCTGGTTGTTGGTTTTCATGGGCGGAGTGATGGGGAG
>PWIY01000374.1 GCA_003560215.1 Bacteroidales bacterium
CGGTTACAGCAAGTTTGGGGGGTTGTTCAATGTGCACAGCTGGGGGCCTTTTGCCCTGGAGATGAGTACCATGGATGTGAGACCGGGGGTCTCGCTTTTCTCCCAGAACTTCCTGAGTACCTCCACGGGGACGATGGGGTATTCATGGGATATGAATGAACGGCTCGGTACCTGGTTCCTGGAATACGCTTACCTTGGCCGTTATCCTGTAATGGATATCCGCGCCGAAACAGGTCTCAGGCGGGCCCGTTTTATGGATGCGGAAGGGGAACAGGATTCATTTTTGTGGAGGGAGTGGTCTGTGAAGCCCGGGGTAAGTGTTCCCTTGCTTTTCCGCAAGGGCGCAGTGAGCTACGGTTTCACCCCTTCCGTGCAATTTGGTTTTACAAGGATGGATGAACCGAAAAATGCCCCGGAATTTTTTCAGGGTCAAAAGCTTTATCCCCTGGAGTACCGGATATCGGCCTTCCGCCGGTGGCGGAAGGTGTCACGGGATGTTCGTACGCAAAAAGGGCAGACAATTGACCTTCAATACCGGCATACTCCCTTTGGCAACGGAGATATGGGCAGGGTTTTTGCCGGACAGTTCAGTGCCTTTTTTCCCGGTGCCGGCCGGCATCACAGTCTTTTGTTCTCCGCCTTTTACCAGGAACATCGCGAACCTGACTTTCAGCTGAATACCATCAATTACGGGTTTCCTGGCCTGATCAGCCGTCCGAGGGGGATCAGCCACCGCAGCGATGCAACACTTTTTGGTGCTTCCCTTGATTATGCATTTCCGCTGGCCTATCCGGAATGGACCGTTCCGTGGATTTTGTATCTGAAGCGTGTTTACCTGAATGTTTTTGCGGACTATGCCCGGGCAACCCCCATGTCTGCTTCTTCAGTCATCCCGGTGTTGCCGGAGACCGAAACCCTTACTTCAGCCGGACTGGATGTGGTGGGAGACATGCATCTTCTGCGATTCTTTTCTCCCGTCAGGCTTGGCTTGCGCAGCATATACCTGCCCGGGGAAGATCGCTGGGATTTCAGGATGTTGTTCTTTTTTGATATCTGATCAAAGCTTGTTTCAGAACGGGCTGTCAAAATCCCTGAACAGCGGGGCAATGGAGTCTTTTTCAGAAAGCAACGGGTTTTCCGTCCCCCAATCTATCTGCAGGTCAGGATCATTCCACCGGATGGTCCTTTCAGCTGCTTTGTGGTAGGCAGCTGTACATTTGTAAACAAATACGGTATCGTCGTGTAGTGTGCGGAAGCCGTGTGCAAACCCCTCCGGGATATATACCATTTTGTGCTGCCCGGCTTCCAGCAATATTTTGAAATGCTTCCCATAGGTTGGCTGATTGCGCCTGAGATCAACAGCCACATCCAGCACAGCGCCCTGCAGAACCCTGACCAGCTTGCCCTGGGCGTGCGGAGGGATCTGAAAGTGGAGTCCACGCACCACGTTGGCCACCGACCCGGACTGGTTATCCTGAACGTAATCAGCCGGAATGCCAAGGCCGGCAAAGGTTTTCCGGTTCCATGATTCCAGGAAGTAACCCCGGGAATCCTTAAAAACCCGGGGTTCAATTACGTATAATCCTTCAAAGAGAGTGGGCTGTACCTTCATGATGGTTTTTCCGGATGATCTTACATGTGGATGACTTCATCGTAGGCTGCGGCAGCCGCTTCCATTACCGCCTCCGACATGGTGGGGTGGGGGTGAACGGCTTTGATGATTTCGTGTCCGGTGGTTTCCAGCTTTTTGGCCATCACAGCCTCAGCAATCATTTCAGTGACATTGTCACCGATCATGTGTGCGCCCAGCAATTCACCGTATTTTGCATCAAAGATAAGCTTGACAAAACCGTCTTTATTCCCGGCAGCACTGGCTTTTCCGGAAGCAGAAAAGGGAAACTTGCCCACTTTCAGTTCATAGCCCGCTTCTTTGGCCGCTTTTTCGGTAAGGCCCACGGAGGCTACCTCAGGGATGGCGTAGGTGCAGGCAGGTATGTTTTTATAGTCAATGGGTTCCGGATTTTCGCCGGCGATCTTTTCCACACAAACAATGCCTTCGGCAGAAGCCACATGTGCAAGAGCCGGCCCATCCACCACATCACCGATGGCATATACGCCCTCCACATTGGTACGGTAGTACTCATCCACTTTGATTTTTCCTTTCTCCGTATCAATCCCGGTTTCCTCAAGTCCGATATTTTCAATGTTCGGGGCCACACCCACGGCCGACAGCACAATGTCTGCCTCGATGGTTTCTTCTCCTTTTTTGGTTTTGACCTTTACCTTGCACTTTTTCCCTTTTGTATCCACCGACTCAACAGCACTGCCGGTCATCACTTTGATCTTTGACTTTTTGAAGGAACGGGCCAGCTGCTTTGACACGTCCTCATCCTCAAAGGGGACAATGTTGGGAAGGTATTCCACCAAAGTAACCTGGGTGCCGATGGCATTATAAAAATAGGCAAACTCAGTTCCGATGGCACCCGATCCGACCACCACCATCGACTTGGGCTGCTTTTCAAGGGTCATTGCTTCACGGTATCCGATCACTTTTTTGCCGTCCTGCTTCAGGTTGTCCAGCTGCCTGCTGCGGGCACCGGTGGCAATCAGGATATGACCTGCCTCGTACTCTTTTTTGTTCCCGTCCTTGTCTTCCACTTCCACCTTTTTCCCGGGTATCACTTTGCCGTACCCCTCAATGTGATCGATCTTGTTCTTTTTAAACAGGTACTGGATCCCCTTGCTCATGCCCGCTGCAACTTCACGGCTTCTTTTCACCATATCCGGAAGGCTGGCAGCGGTGTCACCATCAATCTTTATCCCGTAATCTGCAGCATGTTTCAGGTAATTGAAAACCTGTGCGCTTTTCAAAAGGGCCTTTGTGGGGATGCACCCCCAGTTCAGGCATACACCGCCCAACTCTGCTTTTTCCACTACCGCTGTTTTCAATCCGAGTTGAGAGGCCCGGATGGCTGCCACATATCCTCCCGGGCCGCTGCCCAGTACTATCAAGTCGTATTTCATGATGATGCGTTTTTTATGATGTGAATGTATTCAATTAAACGATTGGTTTACCAGCTCAAAGGTAATTAACCGGTTTGTAAATATCTTGTTCAGTTTTCGGGTACAGTTTTCGGGTACAGTTTTCGGATTCAGTTTTCATTTATTGGCAGCATACAAATCAACAAATCATTGTCCCTGATTTTTGTCCGGGTTTTTGCCTGTGTTGCCTGATACGTAAACGAGTATGTAATCATCGATGGTTTCATAATGCAGGCGGTATTGTTTTTCCTGTCCTTCGCGCATTACCCGGCCGCTGATTGTTCCCGATTGCCGGTAGCTGAAAGGCTCAATGTGTATTTGAGCCCTGAAGGAAAGGTTTTTTCTTCCGTAGAGTTTGTAAAGCGCCTCTTTGGCACACCAGATCAGGCAGAGTCGCTTTGCCTGCAGCGAATCTGCGGTATTGTAAGGCTCTTCCTTCGGAGAGAGGAACTTTTTGGCAAGATGAATGATTTTTGGCTTCACCTGTTCAATGTCGATGCCCACTTCAGTTTCCCGGCTGAATATCAGTGCTGCATATCTCCCGGAATGTGCAACGGATATATGTCCGGCGCCGTTGTCCAGGTGCGGTTTTCCGAAGGCATCATAATGCATGCTGCTGACCAGGTCATTGCTGAGCAGATGCGGCAGAATAAGGCGGTAGCTGAGCCAGTGTTTTTTTCTCAGGGGGCCTTTCAGTGATTCAAAATAGGCTCTTTCCGGAGCTGACAGCCGGACCTTACGGAAAAGCTCTTCTTCCGGCTCGGTGATCTCCCAGACGCCCAGGAGGGCTTCCGGGGTCTCTCTTTTCATGAACAGCCCCATGGTAATTTTTATTCAGCAATTGTTTGATGCGGTTTCAGCCGTGGTGCCATGCTGTCTTGCAAAAATAAGAATATAAAAAGATAATTCACAGAGAAGCGGGATGCTTCAGGCAGGCACCCTGAGTGGCACCTGCAGGTACCCTGAGTGGCAACGGGGTCTCAGTTCGAAATCGAGAGTCTGTTGGTATGGGGATCAAAAGAGGTGCGGTATTGCCTGAGGGGAAATCGTGAGGGCCCCTCCACCACTGAACCGTCAGTTAAAATGAAACGGGATTCGCATTCGGGGGCATAGGCAAGTACCGGGTTGTCTTCTTCGATGCTGGCGATGCAGTTGTGTGGGTCGCAGGGGCAGGCCCTGTCGTAAGCCCGGAACTCATCACCGGAAAGCCTGTAAACAATGATTCCCTGGTACCCTGCCTGGCCGCCCAGATCTTGCCTGGAAAACTGTGCCGATAAACCGGGAGCGCTCAGGTTATGATGCAGTACATTGAATGAAAGGGTGACTCGCACGTAGGGAACAGGGTGCTCCCTGTCCTTGTCGCAACCCTGGAATGATAAACCCATGGCTGTGCCCAGTGTAATGATGGTCAGCAACGGCAAGAAACCTGGAATTGCCTTCATCAGACGAACCGGCAGGTTTTTGAGTGGATGCAGTGGCGGTGCCGGCAATCCGGTGTTTTTTTTCATAAGAACCGAAAAAGGTTTCCTGGTTTTCATGGGAGCGGGAGCGTATGAAAAAGAAACGCAAATTTACCAAATTTTGGTATTTTTGTGTGAAAGGAGGTTGAGGCAGATTTACATGTCAGCCGGCTACCCGCAAATATTGTTGCTTTATGGAAGAACTCGTTTATATCGTACTTATTGTTGTCTGGCTGCTGGTCAGCTTTTTAAAGCGCAAGCCAAAAAAAGGAGAGCAGCCTGGCAAAAAACAACCGTCAGCAAAGGGTGAGGAGGCTGCACCGGCAGAAGAGATGGACATGGAAGATTTGCTCGAAGAGTTTTTTGGTGGCGGGAAAAAGAAAAAAGAG
>PWIY01000248.1 GCA_003560215.1 Bacteroidales bacterium
GATGCTTACGGCCGGCCTTGGAAGCCAGTGCATGGTTTGGCAGACTTCGCCGGCAGCAGCAGAACTCGAAGAAAGGATGATGGAATGGCTGCGCGACATGATCGGGCTTCCCGCCGACATGACCGGGGTGATTCAGGATACGGCATCAACGGCTACGCTTTGTGCCCTGCTGTCGGCAAGGGAAAAGGTGACCGGTTTTGCTGCCAACCGCGAAGGAGTCAGGATGCCCCTGACGGTGTATGCCTCATCGGAAACCCATTCCAGCATTGAAAAAGGAGTGAAAATCGCAGGCTATGGAAAAGAAAACCTGCGTCTCATTGAAGTGGACGATGCACTGGCCATGTGCCCGGAATCGCTGGAAGCTGCCATCAGGGAGGATCTGGAGAAAGGATTCCGGCCGGCCTGTGTGGTTGCCACACTGGGTACCACCTCATCCATGGCCATGGACCCTGTGGATGCCATCGCGGAGGTTTGCCGCCGATACGGAATATGGCTGCACGTGGATGCCGCTTTTGCGGGCACGGCGGCCGTGGATCCGGCACACAGGTGGTTCATGAAGGGGGTTGAAAAGGCCGATTCTTTTGTGTTCAACCCCCATAAATGGATGCTTACGAACTTTGATTGTTCGGCTTATTTTGTGCGCGATCCTGACATGCTGATCCGCACCCTCGGCATTCAGCCCGAATACCTGAAAACAGCTGCCGATGATCAGGTGAAGAATTACCGCGACTGGGGCATTCAGCTGGGGCGCAGGTTCAGGGCACTGAAGCTGTGGTTTGTGGTGCGCTCCTACGGGGTTTCCGGCATCCGTGAGATGGTGCGTGATCATATCACGCTGGCGCAGCGTTTTCACGATTGGGTGGAAGCCGACGGGCATTTTGAATTCCTGGCACCGCAACATCTGACACTGGTTTGCTTTCGTTACAATCCGGGAGGGATGGCGGAGGAAGACCTGGCCGCCATCAACCGGCAGCTGATGGAAGCGGTGAATGCTTCCGGAGAGGTGTTCCTGACCCATACCATGCTGAGGGGCCGTTATGCGATCCGCCTTTCAGTCGGGCAGAGAACCACCACCCTGAAACATGTGGAGCGGGCATGGGAATTGATCAAAATGCAAGCAGACCGCCTCAGGACTTCATGAAGTGACGGATCTCCTCTGTGAGCAGTTCAATGTCTTCGCTGTTGTTGAAGATGTTGCAGGATACCCGGATGTTGCCGTCGCGCATGGCGGTAATGATCCCCTTGCCTTCCAGGTGGCCCACGCAGGCTTCGTTGTTTTTCCCCTTCAGGTTAATGCTCAGGATGCCCGACTGCTCGCCGGCATGGCTGTGGGGGCTCAGTATTTCCACATCCTCAAGCTGGCTCAGTGAGGCAATGGTTTCGGTGACCAGCTCCAGGATGCGCCGGCGGATGTTTTCAAAGCCGATTTCTTCCATGTACGACATGGCGGCCTTGAGGCCCAGCACACTTTGCAGGTTGCTGGTTCCGAACTGGTACTGGGCGGCATGTGGATGAATGCGAACCGGATCTCCCTTGCTGGTGAGAATGTATTCACCCTCAGGCGGTCGTACCGACATCCATCCGGCAACGGGGGCGGGAAAGCGCTCACGATAGGCTTCCGAGGTGTACATCAGTGATCCCACATGGCCGGCACATCCCCATTTGTGCAGGGAGGCCACCATGACGTCGATGTACATTTTCTCCAGGTCAATGGGGAAAAAGGGGAAACCCTGGGTGGCGTTCACCACAAAAAGGAGGTCTTTCTCTTTCAAAGCCTTTCCCAGTGCTTCAAGGTCCTGCCGGAAACCGGTGCTGTATTGCACATGGGAGCAGACCACTGCTCGCGTGCTTTCATCGATCTGATCCAGAATGCGCTCAACCGGATAGCGGCCGTTTTCCGGGGCCACGTATTTGACAGGAATGCCCTGGTATTCAAATGGGATGTGGGTGGCCGGGAATTCGTCTTCCTTTGACAATATGCTGAAGGGCATGTGCAGGCTGCGCTGCATCGAAAGGGCCACCATCGACATGGCCAGGGAGGTATTGGGAAGCAGGGCCAGGTTTTCCGAGCTGGTATTCAGGTGGTCGCCGATCTTTTGAAGCAGTACCTCCGATTGCTCCAGGTCGCGGTGGAAGTCAACGTCGCCGGCTTCATACAATCTTTCGTAGGCCTTTGTGATGGTCTTAAAAACGGGTTCCGGGATGGGTGACATTCCGGCACTGTGAAAGTAGGTGTAGTTTTTGGTGATTTTAAAGTCTTTGCGGATTTTATCCCATGGAAATGAATCGGTCATAAAACAAAAAATACATTGGTTGAACTATAAAATATGGTTTCGGAAATTTCAGTATATACCCCCAGCTGCATCAGCACCCAGTCTGATAATCTTTCGAGCTGCATAAACAGATAACTGCCGGCACGCATCTCCGGGGTGATGATCTCCCTGAGGGCATCCACAAAATCAATGATCATAAAAAAGATGCTCAGCAGCAGGGCCCACTTCAGGGCTCCGACGGCAAAGCCGGCCAGCTTGTTGATGAACCCGAGCATCAGGGCCTTGAAAAGACTGGTCAAAAGGCTTCCGAGCAACTGCACAATGGTCAGGATGATGATGAACATCACCACAAATACCACGGCCTTGACGATCTCCACATTCCAGTCGAAAAGGTGTTCGGTGGCTTCCCCAACCATCCGGGCCGACACAATGGCGATCACCACGCCGGCCACCAGGCCCAGGAAAGTGGCCACCTCATGGAAGAAACCTTTCTGATAGCCTCTGATGGCACCCAGCAGAAGCAATATGATGATGACGATATCCAGCAGGTTCACAGGCATGGTGGTCAGTTTAGGATTTTGAAGGTCAGCTCTTTGAGGAGCTCACCGTGTTCTGTGCTTTCATTGTTCAGTCCTTTCGACTTCAGGTCATAATTCCTGAGTTCAGAAAAAATGCTGATTAGTTTTTTCGGGGGGTAATTCCTGGCTGCGGTGGCATAATCCTTCACAAAAAACGGGTTTACCCCCAGTTCACTGGCTGCGGTTTTCTGGCTTTTGTCGGCCAGCCCGTGATAGGTGATCAATTTGGCAAAAAACTGGTACAACACTCCGGTGATCAGTATAAAAGGATGCGATTTGGGGTTGTCGGCAAAATATTTGGCAATCCGGTAGGCTTTCCGGTTGTCTCTGCTGCCCAGGGCATTCTGGAATTCAAAGATGTTAAAGTCTTTGCTGATGCCGATATTGGCCTCGATCACTTCGGGGGTGATCTCAGCACCTTTTTCCAGGTTGATGAACAGCTTCCTGACCTCGTTGACGATCTTGCCCAGGTCTGTTCCCAGGTGGTCGGCCAGCATCTGCAATGCCCGCGGCCCGATTCTGTAGCCATGGCGTTTGACATAATCGCTGATCCAGCCGGGTACCTGGTTGTCGTACAGTTTTTTCCCGGAAAACACCACACCCTTCTTTTCCAGTGTTTTGTAGAATTTGGTGCGCCTGTCCAGTTCCTTGTACTTGTAGCAGATCACAAGGATTGTGGACTCCAGGGGGTTCTGCACATACGGCAGGAGTTTATCAATGTCCTTGATGTGATGGGCTTCTTTGATGATCACAATGTTGTGGCTGGCCATCATGGGGTAGCGTTTGGCCACACTGAGGATGGTGGGGATGTCGGTATCCTTTCCGTACAATATGCTGAGGTTGAACTCTTTTTCAGTGTCTGTAAGCACCTGGTCTTCAATGAAATCAGCAATCACATCAATGTAAAATGCTTCTTCTCCCATTAAAAAATACACGGGGTACAGTACCTTGTTGCGTACGTCTTTCAGAACCTGTTGATAATTCTTTGCAAACATTGTTCATGCAGGCTTTTAGGCGTGGCCTTCGTCGTCGAAGCGAAGGTGCTTTACTGTGAGTCCGTTGTTGATCAGTTCCTTGAGTGCATTGACCCCGATTATCAGGTGGTTTTTCACGAACCGGTCAGACACCTCCCTGTCGCTTTGGGCGGTCTTGACCCCGGTGGAGATCATGGGCTGATCCGAAACCAAGAGCAGGGCGCCCGTGGGGATGCTGTTGTAAAAGCCGACGGAAAAGATGGTGGCTGTTTCCATGTCGATGCCCATGCAGCGGATTTTCCGCAGGTAATTCTTGAAATTGTCATCGTGCTCCCACACCCGTCTGTTGGTGGTATAAACGGTGCCTGTCCAGTAGTCCATTCCGAATTCGCGGATGTTGGTAGATACTGCTTTCTGCAGGCTGAAAGCAGGCAAAGCCGGTACTTCCGGCGGAAAATAGTCATTTGAGGTCCCTTCACCGCGGATGGCGGCAATGGGCAGAATGAGGTCGCCCAGCTGGTTGATCCGTTTCAGCCCGCCGCATTTTCCGAGAAAAAGAACGGCTTTGGGCCGGGCAGCTGAAAGAAGATCCATGATGGTGGCGGCATTGGCACTGCCCATCCCGAAATTGATGATGGAAATATTTTCAAAAGTGGCCGTGGGCATGATCCTGTCGCGCCCTTTGACGGGCACATCAAACCTTTCTGCGAAAAGCGAGATGTACTGATGAAAGTTGGTCAGCAGGATGTATTCGCCCATGTCGCTGACCTCGGTGCCGGTGTATCGGGGGAGCCAGTTGTTTACAATGTCTTCACGTGTCCTCATGTCTGCAGTTTGATCCTGACTTTTGAAGCAAAAATAATGAAACCCTGACAAAGGGGGTATTTTTTTGATGTATATTTGTGAGCGGTGCATTGTGTATGCTTTCCCCCGACATTATGAAACAGCTGAATCTGCCTGCCTTTTCATTCCGCATCCTCCACCGGGCAGGGAAACCGTATATTTTTGACGATTTCAGAAAGCGTTATGTGGCACTTACCCCGGAACAATGGGTGAGGC
>PWIY01000390.1 GCA_003560215.1 Bacteroidales bacterium
TACGTTGCGCTGGCCTGTCACCCGGTAATCTGCCCGGCCTTCCGGTTCGGTATCTGCCCCCTGATGGTTTCCTGGCCTTCCGGTTCGGTATCTGCCCCCTGATGGTTTCCTGGCCTTCCGGTTCGGTATCCGCCCCCCTGATGGTTTCCCGGCCATCCGGGGCAACCCCCTGACGTTCGGCCGATTAAGCGCAACAGCAAGCCATTCAAAACCCCGCGGGACACAGCTACCCAACATTATTAGACGAATCAAAATGCCAGAGGTTTAATGAAGGGCAGGTTTTATTAACCGGAGCATCCGCCCGGATCGCCCCAAAGTTATAAGATTTTTATCTTTGTGCTGACGTCAGCCCACCGGAGAAACACCTGGGAACCAACAACCGGTCAGCCCCAGGCGACCAATACAAACAATCACAACAAACCACATCCCATGAATACCAAAAACCCAAACCCAACCAATCAACAGCAATCCGATAAGGGGTCAGCCCCCAACCAACCGTCAGGCAGGCAAACCCTTAAGGTTACAGAATCCGACACCGCCCTGGAGCATGGGTCGGGCACGCTCAGGGTGTTTGCCACACCGGCCATGGTAGCATTGATGGAAAAAGCCGCATGGAAGAGCGTGGAACCCCGGCTGGAAAAGGGCCAAACCACCGTTGGAACGGCCATCGACATCAAACACATCAAGGCCACACCGATGGGTGATACCGTTGAGGCAAACGCCGAACTGGTCAGCACGGAAGGACGCAAGCTGTCATTCAAACTGGAAGCCTTCGACAGCAAGGGAAAAATCGGATTCGGCACACACACAAGATATGTGGTGGATGAAAAATCTTTTCTTGATTCTATGAAGTAATTAACCGGAGAAATAATCAACCGGGGCCATCATTCTCCGGCTCTTCGGATTCCTCAGGCTCTTAGGATTCCCCGGGCTCTTCGGATTCCTCAGGCTCCTCTTCTCCCCGGCGGATTCTGTCAGCCTGCCTCCTGGCTTCTTCCACCAAACGGGTGGCACGGGTATCTGCCTCACTTTCGATTTGTTCGGCACGGCGATCCGCCTCACGGATGAGGGCATCACCGGCACGGCGGGCCGCTGCACGTGCAATCGGACCACTCGCCTCCTCCAGCAGTTTTTCTGCCTGATTCCGGGCCTCCTCGCGAACCCTGTCCGCAGCCCGTTCAGCCTCCCGGCGAATACGTGCAGCACGGTCTTCAGCCTCCTCAATAACCTGCTGAGCACGTGCTTCAAGCCTTTCACTGACCTCTTCACGGGCGTCATCCACACGCTCCCTCACTTCTTCTTCCACCCTGTCGCGGGCCTCATCAACCTCCTGGCGGATCAACCGCTCAGCTTCTCCCCTCAGGCGATCCCGCACATCATCAATCATACCGGGCAACCCCACAGAAATCTCCGGACTGGTAACCATCCCGCCGATCTTCACATCAAGCTGAACACGCTCTCCGGGCTGCACATCCAGGCCCCTGTCGTAAGCCCTGGACACCAAATCATCCAGCATCTGATTTGCCCTTGAACCAAATTGCTCCCTGGGAATATCCAGCCGGAGCACATAATCGATCCGCTGATCAAACCAGGTGGAGCCGCTTACCACAGCCTGCGACCGACCGAAGGAAAAATCAAACGGATCAGTTTCCACCTTCCCCTCTGAAAATGAGAAACGCAACAACAAGTCGCGCAGCGACAACTCCCGGAACATATCCATATGCACCCGTTCGGCCAGGGTAACCAGGGCAGGATTGTTGTTCACCTCCACAGCAGAAGACCTTAGGCTTCCCTGCCCTGCAAGGGTTTCCAGCCGCGGGCTAAGGTTCTCATCCAGCCGGGCATCGATCGACAGCCGTCCCGAAACCAGGGCGGAAACATATTCACCAATGGGAGCCAGAATACGGACGGTATTAAAGGTGTTGAAGGCTTCACGGAAATCAAAGGAAGAAAAATCAAGGCCGAAAGAGATCTCCGGATCAGCTTCCACGGTTCGGTAGGAGCCGTTCAGGGCCAGTTCACCGCCAAGGAAATCCATCCGCAACTGATCCAGAAGAGCAGTCTGATCCACCACCTGAACATCCCCGCGAACATTTGCCAGATCCATGCTTCCGAACTGCAACCGGTCAATACGCGAGTTGAGGCTGAAGCTGACATTCCCCGGAACCCTGATCACCGTTAGCTCCATGGGTTCATCATCAGGAACGGTCTCCGGCATATCTTCCAAAAGCTGGTTCAGGTTCAGATGCGATGCGTGCACATCAAAACTGCCAGACAACATCTGTCCTTCCATCATATAATGAAGCATATTGTCAATGTGACCGCTGACACTCAGATCGCTGTCGCCCATACGTGCGCGGAAATCGGTCAGGTTAAACTGCCTGGGGCTGAATCCGGCCTCCAAACGCTCCAGCTCAAGGGGATGGGTCAGCCAGCCTGCAACAGCCCTGACTCCGTCAGCCTGCAATCCGCCTGCAGCATGAAACGCATCGTATTCACCCCTTTCCAGTGCTGAGAGGTATCCGCGGGCCTCCATATTGCTCTCCAGCATGCCATTTAGCTCCATTCCTTCCTCCAGTGGGAAAAACCCTCCAAGTTCACCAAGGTTCAGCCGGCCATGCAACGCCATATCCACCCAGGGATCACTTTCCGGGGTACGCATTGCAAAACGGGCCTCAATAGGATTGTCTCCCAGTGCCATACGAATAACAGGCACATTCACCTCCACCCCATCCATCGTTGATCCGGTGTTGGCAATGTGCGCATCCACCTTCACATTGCTCACAGCCGACGGCAGATCGGGGTAACGGAACATCCCCTCATCCACCTCCAGCGACAGTCCAAAACCGGGGATCTGATCACCCTTGAGCAGGCCGTTTACATGGCCATTGAGAGCCAGCGTCCCGGAGGATTCGAGCTGATCAAAATCATCTGTGTACATCGCCGGCACCAGCGACAGGAAAGCCGCAAAATCAGACCGGGCAGCAGCAAACGAGAAATCCATGGAGGTGCCACCACCCTCCGGAAGTCCGATCGTACCGTCAAATTCCAGCGGCAGCTCATTCAACCAAAACTCATTGTCGCGGAAGGTAAACAGCCAGTCTCGCATATCCATTTCCATCTCTGCCATAAGCCGCACATGAACGTCACTGAGGATGGGAAAGCGGTCGTATCTCAGGCTCAGGGACTCAATGCCTGCATCCTGTGTCCGCAAAGTGGTCACATCCATGGTCAGGTCGCCGCGGAAAGTCCCGGAAAGCCCATCCACATCAACATAGGTCAGAAACACATCATCATGATAAGACACCCGGGCATCCTCCAGTTGGACACTGCGCAGGGCAAGCCGGAAATCAGCAGGTTCCGCCGGCTCTTCACGTTCGGTTTCGGGGGGCGGCACAATATCCCAGTTCGCGCTTCGATCCTCCAGAAACCGCAGCCTGAGATCAGGACGTTCAAGCCTGATCCGTTTAATTTCATAGCCATCACCCCATAAACTGCGCAAATCAACCGTTACGGCAGTCCTGTGTATTGCAGCCAGGGTATCCCCATCAAATGGCGCCTCGTTGATCACAGTCAGTTCATCGATCATCAGCGACACATCCGGAAAATTGCGCAGCAGCGACAACTGGAGGCCGCTGAAATCCACCTCCGCTTCCAGTTGCTCATTGAGCTCATGCTTTACCCTGTCCAGGATAACCCCCCTGAATGCATAAGGAAGAATAATCATCAGCATCAGCAGAATAAACAACACACTGAGGGTAATCCTGAATATTTTTTTAATCATCTTGGTATGATTTATGTTGTGTTTCACATGTATTTGCTTCATGTAAAGTTACGAAATATAAACACACAAGCCTGAAGCCCCGGCGGGATCATGGAACCGCCCATCAAGAAGAAAACATTTCGTAAATTTGTAACGAGGCGATCGAATGACAAATAAACGATTCAATATTATGAAAATACATCATATACGATTTCTGACCATTGTTTTGCTGAGCCTGGCCACATGCCTGACTACGAGCCTGGCCCATGCCCAGATCACCACCGACCCGGCACTTCCCACCCCCGGCAGACCCGTCACCATCACCTTTGACGCCACCCAGGGAGGCGGAGGCCTTGAAGGTTTTACCGGAGATGTCTATGCCCATACCGGCGTAACACTCAAAGACGGAAGTGAATGGCAATATGTGATCGGCGACTGGGGCGACAACAATGAGCAGCCCCAACTCACCCGCATTGCAGAGGATTTGTATGAACTGGAAATTACCCCCAGCATCAATGAGTTTTATGGAGTAGATGAAGGGGATGTGGTTGTCAGGATGGACTTCGTATTCCGTGCCCCGACAGGCAATCCGCAAACCGAAGACCTGCATGTGGAAGTGGCAGAAGAAGGGCTTTCAGTCTCCCTGAGGTCGCCTGCCGGACTTCAGCCGGTCTTTGAACTGCACGATGAGGTTCCGGTGGAAGCCTCAGCCAATGAAGCCGATTCCATGGCATTGTTCATCAACGAAGCATATATCATTTCCACAACCGAAGACAATCTTTCGCACATTTGGGATGCAGATGCTGCCGGTAGCCAAACCATTGAAGTAATCGCTTACGGTGCAGATGACGAAACGGCATCCGCAACCACCCACATTTTCGTTCGCGATGAAGTACCGGTTGCCGAGCTGCCCGAGGGCGTTAAACCCGGCATCAATTACCACGACGACCACTCCGCAACCCTCGTATTGCATGATCCGCCCGCCCTGAAAGAATATGTGTTCCTGATCGGCGACATGAACGACTGGGAAGTCACCGATACGCACTTCATGAACCGCACGCCCGACGGAACCCATTACTGGATCACCCTCGAAGACCTTGAAGCGGATAA
>PWIY01000192.1 GCA_003560215.1 Bacteroidales bacterium
GCCGCTGGCCCGGCCGGAGCCGGTAATATAGCTTTCGGAGAATATTCAAACCACAATGATTACTCATTCGGATCATGATGTCAGACACCCTGCCAGTGACCGGAATCTGAAAACAAACCGCAGGAAAAACATAACCCGTGGTTTTCCGGCAACCCGCAATCAGGCATTGATTAACCTGCAGTTGCTTTGGTGGCGGTTACTTCAGCAACAGCCGCTGCAAAAAGCCACTTCCCTGTTTTACCAGGATTTGTCTGCGGTCAGGGCCGGTGGAAATCACATCAACCGGTACGCCCACATAATCCTCAATGAAATTCACATAATCAAGCAAAGCCCCGGGAAGATCCTCAAAGGACTCAAGTCCCTCCAGAGAGCTTTCCCATCCCTTCATCTCCTGAAAAACCGGTGTAAAATCATTCGAATCGCCATCAGAAGGGAGCACTTCAGATACCTCGTCTCCCGATTTATAACCGGTGCATACCTTTATTCGGGGCATCTTATTCATCACGTCAACCTTGGTCATGATCAGGCGGGTTACCCCGTTGATCATCACGGCGTATTTCAGTGCAGGGAGGTCAAGCCAGCCACAACGCCTCGGGCGACCGGTGGTTGACCCATACTCCTGCCCTTCTTCCCGAAGCTGCTCCCCATTCTGGTCAAACAATTCGGTGGGAAACGGGCCGCTTCCAACCCGCGTACAATAGGCCTTAAAAATTCCGAATACTTCGCCAACCCTGGAAGGCGCCAGACCAAGTCCGGTACAGGCACCGGCCGCAATGGTACTGGAAGAAGTTACAAAAGGATAAGATCCGAAGTCAATATCCAGCAAGGTTCCCTGCGCTCCTTCTGCCAGCACCCTGGCACCGCTGTCGAGGGTCTGGTTCACAAACCGTTCACTCTGGACCTGCGGCAGCTCACGTAAGTGGCTGAGGCCTTTGAACCAGGCCTTTTCATACGCATCAAAAGAATGACCGTCAAGTTTGAGGTCACTGCTGTCAAAACCAAGACTTTCGGCCAGGCGGAAATGAGTTTTTTTCAGCTCATTGTATCGTTTGTCAAAATCATCGGAGGAGGCATCCGCAAGGCGCAACCCGGTTCGTGCGACCTTGTCGGTATAGGCAGGGCCGATCCCTTTCAACGTGCTGCCAATCTTCAGTTCACCCTTGACCGATTCATAAGCCGCATCAAGCATCCTGTGCGAAGGGAGAATCAGGTGGGCTTTCTTGCACAGGTACAGCGATTCCTTCAGTTCTTCGGTGGTGGTGCCAAGCTGAGCAATCTCGTTGCTGAAAATGAAAGGGTCAATCACCACCCCGCTGCCGACCACATTTACACATCCACGGTGAAAAATTCCCGAAGGGATGGTATGCAGGATGTATTTTTTCCCTTCAAAGGAGAGGGTATGACCTGCATTGGGTCCACCCTGAAAACGCGCCACCATTTTATAATGCGGAGTGAGCACATCCACAATCTTTCCCTTGCCTTCGTCGCCCCATTGCAGCCCGAGCAACACATCGGCCTTATTGTTTTGTTCCATAATATGGGTTTGTTATGCCTTAAATGCCTCTATTATCCGATCAAAAATACAGTATTTTGGCAAGCGACACAAAAAGAATATCAGATATCGGCGGCTTCGGCTTCTTCCCTGCAGTCCTCGCAATACCCGTAAAAGGCAAAGGAACGGTGGGTTACCCTGAAATTCATTGAGTTTTCAACGGAAACTTTGATCTCCTGCAGACGGGGATCACAGAATTCAAACACCTTGCCGCAGTTGGAGCAGATCAGGTGATCGTGCTGGCGGTACTTGAAGGATTTTTCGAACTGGGCCACATTCTTGCCAAACTGGTGTTTCACCACCAGCTTACACTTCAGCAGCAATTCGATGGTATTGTATAGTGTAGCACGGCTAACCCTGTATTTGTTGTTTTTCATTTTGATGTACAGCGATTCCACATCAAAATGACCATCGGTCAGGTAAATCTCCCGTAAAATCGTAAAACGCTCCGGGGTTTTCCGGTGCCCGTTTTCCTCAAGATAAGAGGAGAAAATACACTTTACCTTTTCAAAAATTTCCTGATCGCTTTGGGTATCTTTAACTTTCATATACTTGGAATTCAGCTGTATATAATTAATGCCGCGCCAATCAACCCCTTGCGGAATCATGTGATTCGGTTGATTTTTACCTGAATGGAATCAATGCCTCACAAATTCATCCCGCCAACGGGGATAAAGATAGTAAAAATAATATTTATTTGAAATCTTTATAAATAATTAAACGGAGAGCTGTAGTCCAACTACTTAACTTCGGCTTCCATTTTGCCGATGCGTGATACTTTCTCAATTCCCTTGATCTTTCTCAGCTTTTTGATCAGGTTGTTCAGGTGTTTGGTGTCATTGATATACAGCATCACCACCCCTTCAAACATCCCATCCTGGGTGTCAAAGTGAATATTCCTGATATTGATATTGTACTCGCTGGAAATGGTGTTGGTCAGATTTTGCAGCAAACCCACTTCGTCAATCCCTTTCACCCTCAATCCTGACAGGAACGCGATCGACTTATGGGTCATCCACTTGGCCTTCACGATGCGGTAGGCGTATTTCGACATCAGGTGCACGGCATTGGGGCAGTTGTTGCGGTGGATCTTGATGCCTTCGGTGATGGTGACAAAGCCAAATACATCGTCGCCGGGAATGGGGTTGCAGCAAGGGGCCAGCGAATAGGTCAGTTTTTCAAGATTGTCACCGATCAGCAAGGTATCTGGCTTGTCCTTAAGCTGCTGGCGGATCGGATCCTGGGTCTCTTCTTTGGCGGTTTGGGCATCTTTGGATTTGGAAAACGGATTCTTAAAATAACTGAGGATGCCCCGGTTCTCCTGTTCAGCTGCGTAAGCCTTCAGCTCTTTCTGGCTGATTTTGCCCGTGGCAACCTGGAAATAAAGATCCATGGGGGAAGGCAGCCTGAAATAATCAACCAATTTCTGGATGTTTTCCTGATGATTGTCGATTTTTAGCTGCTTGAGTTTGCGATCCAGGATCTCTTTGCCCTCTTCAGCCTGTTTTTTCTTCTGCTCCTTCAGCGCCGCCTTGATTTTTCCCTTGGCACGGGCTGTGGTAACATAATTCAACCAGTCGGGTTTGGGCTTTTGTTTTTTCGATGTGATGATCTCCACCTGGTCGCCGCTCTTCAGGGCCTGACTCAGCGGAGCAAGTTTATGGTTCACCTTCGCTCCCAAACAGTTATCGCCAACCTGTGTATGAATACTGTAGGCAAAATCAAGCGCTGTGGCCCCCTTGGGCAATGTCCGCAGCTCACCTTTGGGGGTAAACACAATAATCTCATCCGAAAAGAGATTCAGCTTGAAATCCTCGATAAAGTCCAGCGCATCCGCGTCGGCACTCTTCAGGATTTCCCTGATACGGCGCAACCACTTATCGATGCCGCTTTCACCACTTTTGGATTCCTTGTACTTCCAGTTCGCGGCATAGCCCTTTTCGGCCACCTCGTCCATACGCACCGTACGAATCTGCACCTCCACCCAACGACCCGAGCGGCTCATGACCGTGGTATGCAGTGACTCATACCCGTTGGCCTTGGGTGTGGAGATCCAGTCGCGCAAACGATCCGGGTTGGGTTTATAAATGTCAGTCACGATGGAATAGGCCTTCCAGCATTCGGCCTTTTCACGGACGATTGGGCTGTTCAGCACAATCCGGATGGCAAAAATGTCATAAACCTCTTCGAAGGGAATTTCCTTCTTCTGCATCTTGCCCCAGATTGAACTGACAGATTTAAGCCGGGCCAGGATGGTAAAATCCATGTCTTCTTTTTGAAGGGCACGGCGGATTGGCTGGGTAAAGGAGTTGATGAACCGGGACCTTTCCTCTTTGGTGTCGGCCAGCTTTTGCACAATCGAACGGTAGGCCTCAGGCTCAGTATATTTCAATGCCAGATCTTCAAGCTCACTCTTGATGGTGTGAAAACCCAGCCTGTGCGCCAGCGGAGCAAAAAGGTAAAGTGTTTCATTGGCTACCTTCAGCTGCTTTTTGGGAGGCAGGGAGTCCAGCGTCCTCATGTTGTGGAGCCGGTCTGCCAGCTTGATCAGAATCACACGCACATCGTCCGACAGGGTAAGCAGCATCTTGCGGAAATTCTCAGCCTGCACCGAAGAGGTCTGGTCAAAAATATCCGAGATCTTCGTCAGACCGTCAATGATGCGGGCCACCTCTTCATCAAAGTATTCGGTGATGTCTTCGAGGGTGTAATCTGTGTCCTCAACCACATCGTGAAGCAGGGAACAGACCACACTGGTGGCGCCGAGCCCGATCTCTTCAACGCAGATCCTGGCCACGGCCATCGGATGAAAAATATAAGGCTCACCGCTTTTCCGCCGGTGATCGCGGTGAGCATGCATGGCAAAATCAAACGCCTTGCGGATACGCTTCCTGTCTTCCTTGCTCATTCCCGGCCGGCAGACAGACAAAAGCCCCCGGTAATTTTTCAGAATGTCCGCACGTTCCTGCTCGGGTGAAAATTTATTCATAATATTTCCCTCTTTCCCATTGCAAAGATACGGGGAAAAAGTTAGTCGGCGCTATCGCGTTTTCGATTGTTGGTTTGTCGGCGCTGACGCGCCTCCGGTTGCTGGTTCTCATGGGCCGTGACTTGGGAAAGCTGCCTCCACTTCGGTGAACGGGCAACGCGGTTGTTGGTTTATCGGGTGCTTCGCACCCTTCGGTTGTTGGTTTTCATGGGCCGTGACTTGGGAAAGCTGCCGATGGCTTGGTGAACGACCCGGGTGGTTGTTGGTTGGTTCGACCCCGAAGGGGGTCACATGTTACTCACAGGCGCGCAGCGCC
>PWIY01000287.1 GCA_003560215.1 Bacteroidales bacterium
ATCCTACACTTACCACGGCGGAAGTACCACCTTCCAGGGTTTGGTCGGGATGAAGCCAGGGAGGTGGTACATCACCAGGGGTACGTACCTCACTTGGAGGAGGAGCATGTGAACCCCCTTCGTTGCCGGAGGCAACCGTGGCGATCAATCCTGCACTGCGGGCATTGTTCATGGTGGTGCGCCACATGGAACGGTCGGGGCCCCATTGGTGCATCCAGCCAAGCGAAAGGCTCATAATCCTGGCCCCGTAATCCACCGAAAACTGAATGCCTGCCCATACCCCTGACTCCGTTCCTCCTCCTGTGGAAGAAAGAACCTTTACGTTCATGATCTTTGCTGCAGGGGCCATTCCGGTAGCCGTGCCCGCGGTTCCGTTTCCGGCAACAGTACCTGCACAATGGGTGCCGTGACCCTGATTGTCCATGGTGTTGTGATTGTCTTCCACAAAATTATAGCCATGACCGGGATAATCTATGTGTTGCCACATGTTTCCCTGGAGATCCTGGTGATTGGGATTGACTCCGGTATCCAGCACGGCTACCACAATGTCTTCTCCGGTGTAACCCAGATCCCATCCCTGGTCGGCATTTACCAGGGTAACATTCCATGCAGGATTGCCGGAAGTAAGCTGGTCGGGTTCAGCCAGTTCATTGCCGGCCTCCATTGCTTCCAGGGGCAGCACCTGCCGGTATTTGTCATAGTCAAGCCGGGCCAGGTCCTTGCGTGCCATCAGCCCCTGGATTACCGAAGGACTGGCTTTGCAGTGAATGAAGTTGGCAATCCAGTATGGACGGATGCCTTCCACCTTGCCTTCAGCCTCTTTTTTCTGCAAATGGGCAAGCAAACCGGCCTGTTGTTTTTCGCTGAAAGTCTTTAATTCGTTTATTACAAATTCCCTGCGCTGATCGGGATTAATAATGCGCCGGCTTTCCCGTAGCAGGATCTCATCATCATATTGTTCGGATAATCTTATGTTAAGGGGGATCAAATCTTCTTCACCTTTTTCGGCAAGCACATCCTGAAGGGAAGTGGTAACCTCCGGCTGTGCCCATGTGAATTGAAAAGAAAAGGCAAAAAGCACAAAGAACAACAAAAAATATTTTTTCATTTTGGTAGTAGTTTGATGGGATTGGACAGTATTTGATTTTAATGATAGTTTTTTAAAAAGGTAAGAAGCCCGGCAAAGGGTAATGTCAAGGGGTCACCCTTTGCCAGACTTCGTTTGGTATTATTGAATAAGCAGTTTTCGCGTGATGGTAAATTGCCGGTTATGAATCCGCAGAAAGTAAATTCCGGAATTTAATCCGCTGATGTTCATTTCCTTACTTTTCCATCCTTCCTGATTCCCTGTGCTGATGGCTTTTACGGTTTGTCCGCTATGAGCAATCAGGCTGATGGTGGCCGGGGAGTGGGTGGGGTTGAAAAAGCTGACAGTCACCTTTTCACTTGCAGGGTTGGGAAATACTTCCAGCTTACCGGCAAGATCGGTTTCATGAATTCCCGTACAATCCTGGAATACAACATTGACGGTATCGGTATCCATGCAACCGTTTTCATGCATTACCGTTACCCAGATTTGTACTTCGGTTTCTTCAAAATTATCCGGATCTACCAGGTAGGTTTGTTCCTGCGATCCGTCAAACCATTCGTAGGTAAAGTCTCCCTCGCCTGCATCGAGCAAAAGGGTTTCTCCATAGCAGAGAAATTCTTCCTGCCCGAAATCCACATAAGGAGAGGGAAGAATGGTTAGTACCATCTCATCCTGAACGGGGTCTTCATTGTGGTATTGCACTTCAAGGGTCAGTTCAACCGAACCGTTTGCCCTGTCCTGATCGCCGGGGATATAAAATGTTGAAAGCTGGGATGGTTCTGTAAATACCCCATCTCCTCCGCTTGTCCACTCCAGGGAATTATAATGTGCTGCGTATGCCCGGGTTTCAAAAATACCGGCACCACACATTTCGGCATCAAATCCCGCAATGGCAGTGGTGGTAGCTTTCACGGGAAATTCTATTTTGTCGATCCATCCGCAGTCCTGCCCTTCGGAAATTACATAGTCTTTTTCATAAACCCATCGGAAAGTCCGGGTGCCGGCTTCTACAGGAAATTTGACTTTTGCCCAGTCTCTCTCGCCCGACCAACGGCCAACCCGCTGGTTGTCGATATAGAACTCCAGCCAGTCGTAGTGGTTTTCAGATGAAACCTTGCGGTAAAAACTGATGGAATCATCATACAGCACTTCATACTCCAGGATCAGTTCGCTACGCTGCGAGTGGTCAATATCGCCGCTGCGTGCAGAATAGCTGCCCTCATAGGCCTCGCTTTGGTCGATATACCAGTCGGCATGACCCGAAAACTCCCAGTCGTATCCGTCAAATTCCCCGGATGCAAAGTCCTCAATTACATTCCCGATTTTTTTGGTAAGCGACATTTCATCTGCAAATGCACCGTTTTCCATAAAAATGAAAAAATCTGCATTGGTTCCGGGGTTGATCCCTTCATGCACTGTTATGGTGAATTCAGCAAAAAAGCTTTCATCGACTTCCAATGGGGGATAGGTAGTTTCGGGGTCCAGGTTCTGAATAAATGGATGCAGGGCGTCAAAAGCAAAGTGGATCTCTTCGGAAACAGACAAGCCGGTGTTTTTTATTTCAAACAGAAGGGCGGCGGTTTCTCCCGGATCGAGTTGGCCGTTGTTGTTGCCATACTCCGAATCGTCGATGGAGACCCCGGCAATGGTGAGCTCGGGTGCGTAGGCCAGCTCCGTAAAGCTGCTGCGCCATTTGTCTCCCGGTTCATCCTCGGAAAAAATTTCAAGCACAAACCTTACTTCCTTACGTGCAGGAATGGTGTCGGATACCTCAAAAGAGAAAAGCTCTTCAAATATCTTTTCCTGCTCACCCTCAAAATTGCCCAGTTCGGCAATGGTATCGTTAAGGGTTATGTATGGGGAGTCGGTTGAAAGGGTTGCCTTTACGTTGTCAATATCTTCTTCGACCATATTCCGGAAGGTCATGGTAAATTTTATTTCCTCTCCCGGGTTGATCTTACCGTTGTCGTTGCCCTGGCTGTCGTCCAGTTCGTGCTCCTGGTAAACCACTCCCGAATAGGGTGCTGCCAATACGGCCTCCAGGGCATCAATACGACCGCTGCCGAAAGAGTTGTTTTTACTTCCTGAGGTGGAAAATGCGGTTTCTTCCAGGATCTGGCTTACCTGCTCGGGGAGCAGGTTTGGATTTTTGGAGAGAATAAGTGCCATTGCTCCTGCTACGGCAGGTGCGGCCATGGATGTGCCGCTTTTTGTGGTATAGCCGGTATTGCTGTTATGGGTAAGGGAAAGTACCCCTGAGCCGGGTGCTACCACATCGGGACGTAAAAGGCCCATGCCCGGTGCATAGGCGTAGTCATTGAAGGGTGAAACGTCCTGCCATGTAACGGGGCCTTTGCTGGAAAAGCCCGCAAGATTGTCACTGCTTGTGGTAGCTCCAACAGAAACCACAGCTGAAATTCCTCCCTGCAGGGTCTGGTCGGGATGCAACCAGGGGGGCGGGATGTCGCCGGGAGTACGCACCTCGCTTGGTGGCTGAGAGCCGGAGGTGCCTTCATTGCCCGAGGCTACCGAAGCGATCAGCCCGGCACTCAGCGCATTGTTCATGGTGGAACGCCAGGTGCTGCGATCCGGACCCCAGGAGTGCATCCAACCAAGGGAAAGGCTCATGATGTGGGCCCCGTAATCCACGGCAAACTGAATGCCTGCCCATACAGCGGCTTCAGAGCTGCTTCCCGAATCCGACAAAACTTTCAGGGCCATGATGGAAGCACCGGGAGCAATACCGGTACCGGTACCTGCTGCCCCGTGGCCAGCCACTGTACCCGCACAATGGGTACCGTGGCTGTTGTAATCCATGGTATTGTGGTTGTTGCCTGCAGTATTATAGCCATGATTGGGATAATCCGGGTGGGTCCACATATTTCCCTGCAGGTCCTGATGATTATAATTTACGCCGGTATCCAGAACGGCCACCACGATGCCTTCCCCGGTAAACCCTTCATTCCAGGCCTGATCGGCATTGACAAGGGTTACATTCCAGGCCAGGTTATTGGTAAGGGTATTGTCAGGCTCCATCAGGGCATTGCCCTGCTGATGGGCATCGCTCATCAGCACATAACGTTCTTTGTTGTAATCCAGCCTTGCCAGATCCTTCATTCCGGCCAGCTCATTTACCACCTCAGGTTTTACCAGGCAATTTACCACATTGGATATCCAGAAAGAACGGATCTCTTTTACTTTGCCTGCACTTTCCCGGCTTTCAAGGTATGAAAGCAAACCGGCCTGATGGGTGTCGCGAAAAGCTTTGAGTTCATTCACCACAAACTCCCTCCGGGCTTCCCGGCCGGAAATCTGCCGGCTTTGCACAAAGAGCTTTTCTTCATCATACTGTTTGGAAAGGCGAATGTTAACGGAAATAAATTCATCGTCTCCTTTTTCTGAAACAATATTCTGAAGGGCCGGGGTTATTTCCGGCTGGGCGTTGGTAGTTTCAGGAAAAAAAAGGAAAATCAGAAAAAAAACAAAAAAGTAAAAAGTTTTCTTCATAGTTGAGAGGTGTAGATTGATTAAAGGAGTAAATAATTTATTACAGGGGAAAACTGACAGGGTTTATCTTTTTTTTAACGGGATTGGTTGTATTGTAATGCCTTGATAGCCAACAAATATACCCAAAAAAAATAACCTTAGGAAATAATTTTACAGCTGTTTAAAAAAAAAGCTGCCCGGGAAGGCAGCTTTTTTTAATAAAAACAGGAACATATGATTAATGGATAATCAGCTTTC
>PWIY01000158.1 GCA_003560215.1 Bacteroidales bacterium
CCCTGGCCGTAGATGATATCGAACTCGGCCTGGCGGAAAGGCGGAGCCAGTTTGTTCTTCACCACCTTTACCCGGGCACGGTTACCGGTAATGCTGTCACCCTCCTTGATCTGGGCAGCCCTCCGGATATCAATCCGCACAGAAGAATAAAATTTAAGGGCATTTCCACCGGTGGTGGTTTCCGGATTACCGAACATCACCCCGATTTTTTCGCGCAACTGATTGATAAAGATACAACAACAATTGGTTTTATTGATGGTGCCGGTAAGCTTTCGCAGGGCCTGCGACATCAGCCGGGCCTGAAGACCCATTTTCGAATCGCCCATCTCACCTTCAATTTCACTTTTGGGTGTCAGCGCGGCCACCGAGTCAATCACAATAATGTCGAGGGCACCCGAACGGATCAGGTTTTCCGCAATCTCCAGTGCCTGTTCACCGTTATCGGGCTGGCTGACCAGCAGGTTCTCGATGTCAACACCAAGCCTGGCTGCGTAATTGCTGTCGAATGCATTTTCCGCGTCAATGAAGGCAGCCACACCACCTTTTTTCTGAGCTTCGGCAATGGCATGAATGGCCAGGGTTGTTTTACCCGATGATTCAGGGCCATAGATCTCAACCACCCTTCCCCGTGGAAGTCCGCCCGTGCCAAGTGCCATATCCAGGGTCAGTGAACCTGTCGGAATCACATCTACCGGAACAACCACCGAGTCACCAAGCTTCATGATGGTACCCTTTCCATAAGATTTTTCAATTTTGTCAAGGGTCATCTGCAACGCCTTCAACTTTTCCTTGTTTACCGCCTTGTCTTTGCCCTGACCGGCAGATTTTTCCTTTTCAGTACTCATGAGAGTTGTTTTTTATGTTTGAAGAATATTTATTTTCCCAAAGATACAATTATATTTAATTTGTCGAAATTTATTCCCGGTAAATGTGTACAACCTTTTTGGTGGCAAAAAAAGGTTCCGCAAAAAAACCGGACAATTCGAAGATGGTATACCGCCAGTTCAGAGCGGCCAGATCCCCCGAAAAATCACCACCTTTCAGGTACAGCACCCCATTCGGGAGCACATGCCGGGACTCCTGGCTGATGTTGTTCTTTACCCATGACATAAATAACGGCAACGGTTTTACAGCCCGGCTGACTATGAAATCAAACCTTTCGTCAATTTTTTCCACCCGGCATTGTCTGGCTTTTACATTGTCCAGCCCGAGTTTTTCAGCAACATCCTGCACCACCCGGATCTTTTTGCCAATGGAATCCACCAGTAAAAAATTTGTGTCCGGATTGCAAATGGCCAGCGGTATGCCCGGAAATCCTCCGCCGGTGCCAACATCCATCACTGATGCACCCGGTTTGAAACCCAACACTTTATGGATGGCAAGGGAGTGCATCACATGCCGCAGGTAAAAGTGCTCCATGTCTTTCCTGGAGATCACATTGATCTTCTGGTTCCAGTCCTCATAAATGGGCCCCAGCTCCTCCAGTTTTCTTAGCTGGTCAATATTCAGGCCGGGAAAATATTTTTTAAGCGTTTCCATTTACGGGTAACGGAATTGATGTATTTTTGGGACTTGTTTGGCTTGATTTGAAATACCAAAAATAGTGTTTATGCATCAATTTTTGCAAGGCATTTTCAAAAAGCTGCTGATTTGTGCATTGGCACTTCCTTCAGGATTATACGCGCAACAACAGTCGGTTTCCGGGTATGTGGAACAGTATAAATACATTGCCATGGCTGAGATGCGCCAGGCCGGCATACCTGCCAGCATCAAACTGGCCCAGGCCATCCTGGAATCCGGTTTCGGCAACAGCGAGCTGGCTGTGGAAGCCAACAACCACTTCGGGATCAAGTGCCACGGCTGGACCGGGGAAACCTATTATTATGATGACGACGAACCGGACGAATGCTTTCGGGTTTACCACAATCCCCTGCATTCTTTTTTGGATCATACCGAGTTTCTGACCACCCGCCCCCGCTATGCCTTTCTGTTTGAACTGAACCCGACCGATTACGAGGCCTGGGCACACGGGCTGAGTGAGGCCGGTTACGCCACAAACCCCCGATACGCCGCCAACCTCATTCGCCTGATCAGAGAGCACGAGCTGGCTCAGTACGACCAAAAGGCCCTTGACCCTTCTTATCATATCGCCGACAGATGGTTCGTGGATGACCGCGACAGGACAGGGCGCAGGACTGCCATTTCAGCCACAGCACCTGACTCTGATTTCGCTCCGGTGACAGCCACCGGCAGACGGCAAATCCGGAAATACAACCGCATTGACTACGTGGTAGCCCGTGAGGGTGACACCCCGCAGTCGCTGGCCGGGGAAATGGATGTTCGTCCCTGGCAGATCATCCGGTACAACGATTTGGGAGACAACGGGCAGCTCACGCCGGGGCAAAAAGTGTTTCTGCAACCCAAAAGACGCCGCGGCGGTGAAGACCACCACATTGCCCGGGCCGGCGACACCATGCACGATATTTCGCAGGAATACGGCATCCGCATTGAGAACCTGTACCGCCGCAATGACATGACATACGGGATGGAGCCCGAACCGGGGCAAAAGATCCTGCTCAGGGGCTACAAAGGTTCCTTCATCGACTACCTGATGAGGCGTCCCTGATTCCCTGATTTCCCGGCCATTGACTTCACAGGGCGGGCAGCAATGCCCGAAACCGGCGCGGTCTGTCAAACCGGTGCGGTCCGCCAAACCGATGCGGTCCGTTAAACCGGCGGCGAAGGATGAAATACAGAACTGCAGATAATCGCACCATGATTGAGATACTTGTACTGATGTTCGGAGGAATGCTGGCAGGCTACCTGTTACGCCACCGGCGCAGGCTGATCCGTTTCCTGGAAAAACTGATCATCTGGAGTATTTTCCTGTTGCTGTTCTTTCTGGGAGTCGCCATCGGCAGGGATCCGGTGATCATGGCCGGACTGCCTTCGCTCGGACTTTCTGCACTGCTGCTGAGCACAGCAGGTGTATTGGGCAGTGTGCTGCTGGCTTTGGTGATCTGGAAGGTTTATTTTTCGCGCAGGTAAGATGAAAAACAGTCTGTACATACTCATGTTTTTTGCGGCCGGAGTACTCTTCGGATATGCCGGCTGGCTCCCTGCTTCCGTCACGGAGTCAGACGCCAGCACCTATGCCCTTTACCTGCTGATGCTCCTTGTGGGAATCAGTATCGGGGCCGACAGCCGTTCGCTGTTGATCATCAAACAACAGGGGGCACGTCTGTTGCTGCTGCCGGCGGCAACCATTGCCGGAACCTTTGCCGGGGTATTGCCCGTGGCACTCCTGATGAACACCGTTTCCGCAGCCGAGGGAATTGCCGTGGGGGCCGGCTTTGGGTATTACAGCCTGTCCAGTATCATCATCACCCAGATGCACAGCGAAAGCCTTGGCGTGATCGCATTGCTGTCGAATATAATCAGGGAGATCACCACATTGCTGCTGGCACCCTTACTGGTAATCTGGTTTGGCCGCCTCGCCCCGGTGGCCTCAGCCGGTGCCACCAGCATGGACACCACCCTTCCCATCATAACCACAGCATCGGGCAAGGAATTTGCCATCATCGCCCTTTTTCACGGCATTGTGCTTACCATTCTCGTTCCCCCGCTGGTTACCTTTATCATGACATTTGCCGTTTAACCTGCATCTGCATCAAAGGCTCCCTGCTGAGACACATCCCAGACAGCCACTCCGGCTTCATCACATATCTGTGCCCACTGCCGTGCGTTCCACGGGCTGACCGATCCGTCTATGATCACTTTTTGAGGCCTGATGCGTTCCAGCAAAGGATGAAGGTTCAGCCGGGGATTTCCGGTCAGCAACAGGTAATTGACTTCCAACCCGCCACCGGTCGCCTGCCTCGGGGTCGGAAACCAGTCACGGATCTCCCCCTTCATTTCCTGCAACAAGGCACATTCGTCAACCGCATCCGCACCTTCTGCCTCAGGAAGCTGAAGCAGCCACGAAGGCGATCGCCCGGATATGATTACCATCCGGATTTTGCCAAACACAACCAATTCTCCCTTCCGTAAAAACTGCCCGCCAACAAATAATGTATCACAGCTTTCGGCCGGTATATGGATCACCTCCCGGACCCCCCGTCGTACCCGGTTCCCGGAAACATGAAAGTCGTACCGCTCCGGATCTTTGGCCAGATCCTTACCGGCCAGTGTCAGAACCTTTTTACCTGAAAAGAAATCAACCACAGTACTGCGGCCGGCATCATACACCACAAAATGCCGTTGCCGCCGGTTTTCCGCATCCCGGAAGGAAAAACAAACAATAAGCAGCAGGGTGCAAAGGCAGGCCAGCAAAATCCCGCCCCGCCGGCCACAACAAAAGTACAGGCAGGTGGCCAGCAGAGCAGCAAACATAAGGAACAATTCCGGAGGGCTCAGGTAAACCCCGGACAAGGCAGAGTAAGGGAGGGCTTCCACAAAAGCAACGGACTGATGGAGCAGTGAAACCAGTGCGGACAGCACCCATGCACACAGGGACACAGCCACAGGAACAGGAGACAAGGCCAGGGTCAGCAATGACAGGTAGATGATCAGACCCGCCAGGGGAATCGCCACCAGGTTGGTGAGCAGGAAGTAATTCGGGAACTGATTGAAGTAATAAAGGGCAAGAGGTCCGGTGGCCAGCTGGGCTGCAACCGATACCGAAGAAATCCCCCAGGCCTTTTCGGCCAGAGGGTTTTTAACCGAAAGCAAACGGTTGATACCCGGCTGGAGCGATACAATGCTGATCACAGCCAGGTAGGATAACTGGAACCCGATTCGTGTGATGATGTAAGGATTGCCCAAC
>PWIY01000303.1 GCA_003560215.1 Bacteroidales bacterium
CAGTTTGTAGGTCGTATTGATGTGCCCGTTGCCAAAAGGCCTGATGTCGGCAATTTGGTTGCCGGGAAAGTATTGGTTTACGATATGTTCTAACATAAGTGTGGGTGTTACTTCTTGAATAATTGGTTATCCGCATTTTGTCAGCGGCGGATTTTGTGCCCTTTCAATGCGTAATACAACAGGTATGCATAACAAGGCATCATGATCCAGTAGGCATTCTGATAATTTTTTACCGACTCGGTTCCTGTGATGTTCTGACTCAGATCTACCAGGTTGCCAAACAGCAGCGGGATGATGGCTCCGCCTACAATACCCATTACCAGGATTGAGGAGCCTGCTTTGGTAAACCGGCCCAGATCTGCAAGTGCAAGGGGCCAGATAGCCGGCCACATGAGTGCGTTCGAAAAACTGACAAGCAGCAGTCCGTAGAACGCGTAGGTGATCGGAGCTGTTACCAGCAGCAGGGTGGATAAAATACCCAGGACAGAGAAAATAATCATGGCCTGTGTCTGGTTCATGTACTTTGGAATGGCTACCACCCCGACAAGGTAACCCATCACAAGGCCGGCCGTCACATAAATTGAATACCGCTCAAGGTTGGGGACATCTCCGAGTGAAACCTTTGCAAAGTCAATGGCCGATGCCATGGGCAGTGTTTCAATCCCCACATAAATAAAGAGTGCAAGGGCACCGAGCAGCAGGTGGGGAAACTGGAGGATGCTGGTTTTGTTTTTTGAATATGAGGTGTCTTCTTCAGACTCTTCTTCCATCACCTCTTCACCCTCGGCAACCACTTCCGGCAGCGGGGCAAAGTAAATGCCGATGCCCAGAACTGTCAGGATCCCGGCAACCAGATAGAATGGCAGAATCACATCGTCGAGCCTGACTTCCTGCAGGTCAATGAAAATTCCCAAAAACAGGGGTGCGAGCCACCATGCCAGTTTGTTCATGATTCCCATCATGCTCATCCGCTTGGCGGCACTTTCGATGGGCCCGAGGATTGTTACATAGGGGTTTACAGAGGCTTGCAGAAGGGTGTTCCCGATCCCGCCGATAAAGAGGGCGACCAGGAAAAGGGGAAAGCTTACCATGGTGGCTGATGGTACGAAGACCAGCATACCCACGGCCATGATCAGGAAAGAGGTTACCATGGATTTCCGGTAACCGATCTTATGAATCACCCATGAAGAAGGCCGGCCGAAAATGACAAAGGCAGAAAAGATGGCGAATGTCACCAGGTAGGCCTGGCCGGTACTCAGGTCAAATGCAGAGCGAAGTGCAGGGGTCAGAAATCCGCTGATCCCGATCCCGAAGCCGATGACGAAAAACATCATGCCAAGGATGATCAGGGGAATAATGTATCTGTTTTGCTTTGATCCGGTTGGTTTATTCATTTCAAAATATTGTTATAAGGTTAATAATGCCGCAATATAGCACATTATTAAAAGCATAGAAAGACCGGTGTGCGGCTTCAGGTATCGAACCGCACACCGGTACTTATCTGATTTACGGATTATTTACCAGGTTGGGTTGTGCCAGCAACTGGGGTTCCGGAATAAATTCCACGACCCTTGGGTGCGTTGGCGGCACGGTCATCAAGGCTTCTCCGCGGTCATGTGTGCCGGGATATCTCCTGTCCAGGGTTTTGTCGTTTCGGAAAATGTCATACCTGCGATGGGATTCGTAGGCCAGTTCCAGCCTTCTCTCTTCCAGCACAATGTCCAGAACCGTTTTGTCACCGGGCACTTCAATATCTATACCGTAAAGCGGAATTCCTGCCCGCTCGCGGATCACATTCACATCGTCAAGTGCAGCCGATTCGTTGCCCATTTTTGCGTGGGCTTCGGCGCGGTTGAGGTACATTTCAGCCAGGCGCGAAATAACCGGTGACCAAAGTTGCGGCTGTCCGCCCTGGTTTGAGCACTTCAGCACATAATACTGCGGATAGCCGTTACGTGTATGCATTCTTGGTTTGAGTTCCACGTAGGTCTTGTCACCGTTTACATAAATGTAATACAGTGTATCGCCATTGTTTTCTTCGGTTTCCACAGGGTGGGTTTGTCCTCCTGCTTCGTATTCCCATACACCTTCTTCGTTCTGATACACATCATGGGTCTCAAACATCTGGCTTCCCTGGGCTTCATCGGTTTCACGGATGTACTTGATCCACATCAGCGGGTTGCCTTCGTCATCTTCGCCCACCAGCTGAGGTTCAATGAATTCGTTCCGGAGGTCTTCCGGATACTGCCCTACCAGCTCTCTGTAAGGTCTGGAGGCATACATTTCACCCCAGCCGACACCGTCAACCCGCGCGTACATGCCTCCTACAGCAAACCAACTGTAATCATCTTCATCTTCCATTGCCCGGCAGGCAAAAATGGTCTCTGAATTCTCTTCAGGTACGAAAGTGGGGTACCTTGCAAAGTCATCACCCTGCAGGAGAGAGAATTCACCGGAATCAATCACCTTGCCGGCATAATGGGCAGCGTTCTCATTGTCTTCCATATAGAGATATACCCTTGACAGCAACGCCCATGCTGCTTCCTGCGAGGCGAAAATGTTATACTCCGAAGTGGGCCTGTTGTATTCAGCCATCATTTCAGCTGCGTCCTTCAGGTCCTGTACGATCAGTTCGTAGTTTTCCGCAACTGTCGCCCTGGGGGGGATGTTGTCACGGTCTGCGTCGGTTTTCAGCGGCACGCCCGGATTGTTGTGAGGATCCTGGGTATAAGGCCTTCCCCAGATGTTGGTCAGGGTGAAATAGAAAAACGCCCGCAGGTAATAGTTCTCCCCGATGATATGATCCATCCGCGGGGTTTCACCACGTTCGGCGAACTCAATGATCTTGTTGCAGTTGATAATGCCCCTGTAAGAGTCCACCCACAAGCTGTTCAGGTGATAATTGTTGGGCACATGCTGAAAATTATACATGAAATACAGGTGGTCGGTGGTGGCACCACTCAGGGCAATATTGTCGCCGCCGTATTCACCATGGAAGTGATAGGGGCGCATGAAGGTGTTCTGTTTCAGGATGGCATAGGTGCCCAATGAGGCAGCCTCCAGCCCGAGCTCATCAGAAAAGACCATCTCGTCTGACAAGTCCTGAAACGGCTCTCTTTCAATGTCGCAGCTCCAGAAGCCGGCGAACAGAAAAGTGATAATCAGCAATTTTATTTTTTTCATAATACTATATTCTTTGTCGTTTTAAAAATCATTACAGGTCGACATTGATGCCAAACATGAAACGCTGAGTGATCGGGTAAAGTCCGCCTGCTTCCGGATCCATACCTGACCATTCGGTGAAGGTGTAAAGGTTGTCGGCGCTCAGATAAACCCGGGCCTGGCTCATGCCGAGCCGGAAGGCCAGGTTGTCCGGCAGCGTATAGGAAAGCGTTACGTTACGCAGGCGAACGTAGCTGGCATCCTCCAAAAAACGGGTGGAAGGCCTGTTGGAATCCCTGTTTCCGCCCATTACTGCTTTTGGGTGGGTGGCAATATCACCGGGCTTTTCCCAGCGAGACCAGTCATCGGCCAGGTTCATCTGGTTGAAGGTCGGATAGTTTCCGTCGCTGTCAAACAACTGACGGTCGCTGTTGTAACCATGGATGCCCTGAACAATGCCGATGTTGAATGACAAACCGAAGTCTCTGTACTGCAGTCTGTTGGTGATGCTTCCCTCATAGTCGGGGGTGCTGGTGTGACCTGTGTACTGCAAGGTGGCATCGCTGTAGCTGTTGGTCAGTTCTACCACCTCGTTTCCGTTTTCGTCCTCAACGATGCGCTCCCAGAGGGGGTCACCGTTTCCGGGATCCACACCGTACCATACACGCATATAATAGGAATCCATGTCGCGACCTTCAGAAATCCGGAAGTTTCCTGATGAGATGGATTGTCCGTCATAGAGGCTGATTACTTCATTCCGGTTCATTGACAGGTTGAAGCCCATGTTCCATTGCAGGTCGGGGCGCTGAATGATTTCCGGCTCCAGGGTCATTTCAAACCCGCGGTTCTGTATTTCCCCGATGTTTTCCCAAACTCCGGTATAGCCTGTGAGGGCCGGCAGCGGTACATTGTAAAGCAGGCCTGAGTTGTTGCGCTGGTAAACTTCAAAGTTGGCCGTCAGCCTGTTGAAAAGGCGGCTTTCAAGGGCCAGGTTATAAGTGGTCGTACTTTCCCAGCTGATGGCCGGGTTGGCAATCTGGTAGGGACGGGCAGCAGGAATTCCCGCGTATTGTCCTGTCAGCTCATAATAACCCAGGTGTGGGAATCCGCTTGGGGAATTACCTACCTGGCCGTAGCTTGCCGTGAGTTTCAGTACATTGATCCAGTCAAGATCTTCGATGAAGTCTTCATAATGCATATTCCACCCGGCGCTGAAAGACCAGAAATTACCGTAACGCTGGTCTTCACCAAAGCTGGAAGAGCCTTCGCGGTTGAATGAGGCAGTGGCCATATAGGTGTCGTCATACACATACTGAAGGTTGACGAGCATTGACTGACGAGCGCTTTCATACTTGGCTCCGCTTACACTTGAGGCAGTCGATGTGGCATTTAACACATTGAGTCCTGCAGTGATCCCACGGCCGGTGGCGGAAATGTTTTCACTGTGTGTGTCGCTGAATTCAAAGGCTACAAAAGCCTGCACTGAATGAGCGCCAAAGTTATCCGAAAAACGGATCATCTGGTTGCTCATGCGGTTGCGGGAGAAGCCGGATCCTGAAGTCAGGGATCCATTTGTCGCCATGCCTCCAGTAGACCGGGGGTCAGAATAGGACTCATTGCCGCTGAAGGTAAAA
>PWIY01000224.1 GCA_003560215.1 Bacteroidales bacterium
AGCAAGTCTTGCCTCCTGGCAAATCCCGTTAAACGGGAAGGTCAGCGTGCCCAGGAATAACAAAATCAGCGATAGTCTCAAACATTTATCTCTTAAGGCCATGGTGTTAGGTGATTTCTTGAAAACCGGGAATTTGTCAGTATTTTTCCCGTGGCGGAGGCACAAAGAAATGTGCCTCCGCTGTCAGGAATCCGCTCAAATAGCGGTTACATAAAAAAGTATGTCAGTCAAAAGATCTTGGTGTTGGCGTTTCCAGCACTTCAAAATCGTCTGAAGAGTTGTTGGTGTTTTGCAACACGTGTCTGCCATCAATGATGTTGGCGGTTTTCCTGCGAATGCTTTCTCCTACATAAGTGCCGCTGCACCAAATCATTCCGCTGTCCACACTGGCAGGAAGTCGCTTGAAGGGCAAACTCTCTTCGTCCCGTCCGGCTTCCACGCCGTCAATAATGTATTCCACGGGCAGTTGGATGTATTCAAAATCAGAAGCCGAGCCTGGTTGCGGCATTCTTTCCAGGGCTTCAAAATCATCCACGCGGAAAATTACCGGTGCGGGTCCGAAAACGGAAGCGAGGAAGTAGAACATGGATCCGTGATGCAGCATCTCCATATTGGGCACGTCTGCATTGTTTACATCACGGGTATCCTCGCGGTCAACAAAAGTCTCAAAATCTGCAATTGATCCTGAATAAGGCGTGTCCGGGTTGCCATTGGGGTCTTCCCGGTGGTTTGTTCCATTCTGGGAAATGATGAAGCTTTCGCCTGGTTCAATGGGGTAATCTTCACCGCTGCCGGGCACCCGCCAAACACTGCCCAGGTACACATGATCCGGGTCATCACTCCAGCCCTCGATGCTTTGTGTGGCCGCTGCCGGATGCGTCGTGGCCAGGATCAGGCCGTCTGCGTACACCGTTTCGGTGGAGTTGTTATAGATCTCATAGAACTGATCCAGGAAATACACCCCGCCTTCAGGTGTGCGTGAACCGGTATAATAGATCTCCTTGAATACCAGGTCGCCGGCTTTTCCTCCGGCAAGTTCGATGGTTTCCTCCATCGGGTCGCTGCCGGATATCATGATATTTGATTTGCTGCCGGCAAGGATGATCTCCTGGGCAATACCGGTTTGCTCTTCTGCTTCCTCCGGTGAAAGAGTCTGACTTGCTGACAAACTGTACGTGCCGGGTGCCAGTTCGGTGAAAAGTGCAGAGCCAGTGTCGTCAGTTGTAAGGCTGGTGGTGCTTTGGGTCTGCATATCTGTCAGCTCCACTGTGGCTCCGGTTGCGTGTGAGTCAGCGTATACTTCCGGGTATTCCACATATACCCGGAGATCGGTGGTTTCTACTGTGTCGTCATCGCATCCCCAAAATCCGATCAGGGCTGCAAGAATGACTAAAATGCTCAGCTTTTTCATGTTTTTTGTTTTTAGTTAGTAGGTGTGATTAATTGAATTGAAAGGGCTTAAAATCTGATATACATCTCTGTCCCAAAAAATATTTGCGGGTTTCGTCTGTCCTGGCGATTGGTTCTTGCATTGTAATGCAGTGGTCTGTGCATGAACATGTTATTGGCGTAAAATGCAAAACCGAATCCCTCACGGATATCTTTAGAGAGCCGGAGGTTGAACAACCAAAGCGGTGGGTAGTCAAGCGTGGTCCGGTGGAACTCCGATACGCTTCTGCGGATGTCGCTGTATTGGGGCTGCATGGCCTGCTGCCTGTCCAGGTCAACCCACTGTCCGTCTTTGCCGATATAGGCAATGGGTGGCTGAATGGCCCGCTCATTGGGCGTGCCCACGTTGATCATTTCAAAATCATCGTAGCCGATCGATTTGGTTTGCTCGATCCATATGGTTTGCACAGTAAGGGATACCAGAAACTGGAGCTCCGGAATGTTATGCACTATCCGGAGTGCGGTATTGAATCGTGTGTTTTCTGTGCCCCGACCTCCCGGAAATACAGCCACCCTGTCGGGCCGGGGCATGGATGGGTTGATCCAGTAATCGTAGCCTGTGTTGTATCTCCTGGTGTTGATGTAAGCTCCGTTCAGACTGAAGCTGGTTCTTATGGCACTGATTCTGCCCAGGTCCAGATCCAGTTCCACCCCCCGGTTGATGGTCCGCTGCTTATTTTTAGGCCGGTTGTAGGTGGCAATGAAGGTGTCTTGCCTGGCTGGTTCGGGTTTCAGGATAGGGGGCTCCCCTTCCGGAAACTCTGCGGCTTCATAAATATCCAACGGGATAAACTCAAGTTGATTATAGAAGCTGTATCCATTGGTATGGTTTTCCCTGAAGGCGGTAAGGTTTACCCGTCGGTTGTTTTTTTCAAACCCGAGCCCGACCTCCATTTTTTCGTTTTGGGCGATTTTTAAATCATGATTTTCTGTATCAAAAACCCTGGTGGTCACCATGATGAGCCGTTCATCCGGATTTGAAGCATAATGATTGAAATTTACCAGGTCAAAATAGGCCGGACTCGGATAGAGATGCACCAGGGTGGGCGATTTGGCGGTCAACCCATAACCTCCGTGAAGTTTCAGGTTATTCAGAATCTCATACGAGGCATTTATGCGGGGTCCGAGAAAGGTGCCGAACTTCCCCTGGAATGGGTTTTCCGGCTGTACATTGTCAAAGCGCAGACCGAGCTGGACAGCGAGTTCTCTGTCGTTGATATAACCGTTGATGTTGTTTTCCAGGTAAAAGGCAAGCTGGTTGAGCATTGGGATGTCTGCATAAGACCGGGGTCTGGAGGCCCGGTTGTCACCCATTCTCGGAGGCCTTGTTACATCATACACCCTTCCATCGCCATAATTTCCATCTGTCCGCCACTCTACCCCCATCATAAAACGGTTGTTCAGGCCGAATATGGTGCGGTGAAAACTGTTGGTAACGCGGGCAAAAATATTGAGGGGTTTCCCGTCTATGGTTACCTGGCTCAGGTATTCACTGGGTACAATGGACGCGGCCATGGTGGTATCTTCCCTGGCAAAAGACAGCGGGTATACATACCCACTGAGCAATTCCTGATTAAAGGCTTCCTGGTGGGTGTAGCTGACAGAGGCATTGTACCTGAGGTTTTGTGCAAATCTTGTATCAAGGCTCCAGCGTCCTGTGGTGTTAAACCGTAACCCCCTGTCCTGGGAATACCTTTCACGTTGATAACGCATGTCATCAGGATCCTGCCGGCTTTCATCCAGCGTGGTGAACCCCGAAAGGGTGGTGGTGGAACTCAGGTTGTTATCAAAGAATCTGTTTGAGTAAGTCAGTTGCGCGGTAAGCCGGTCATATCCTCGGTATTCCAGTCGCTGGTCATTGATGGACTCCAGATAATCAACGTCTATGTTCAGGCTGCCGGCGTTTTCACCAAGGTCAAAACCTTTCCCCAGGTTTACCTGGGTAATACGGGGATTTACCCTGACCCTTGCCTGGTAAGGTGTTCGCCCGGCACGGGTTTCAACAAGCAGGGCACCGGAAGTCAAATCACCGTGTTCTACTGAGGGGATGCCCCGGATGACTGTAACTGATTCGATGTTTTCGGTAGAAATTTGCCGCAAATCGATACCCCCTCCGGAAACAGTGCCTGCATAGCCGCTGGTGCCACTGAAAGCCGGATTGCTGTCCTGCAGGTTGGCGTTATTGGATAAGGGGGATCCATCCACAATGATGGATGTTCCCAGTGCATTCAGCCTGTCCTCTCCCACCTGGCGCAGCGCAATCTGGTTGGCCTGGCTGAGATCCGGGTTGTCTGCCAGTTGGCCCGGGATGAGCTGAAGAATGTCTCCAAGGCTACTGGCCTGCAGGTGCTCAATGGCCGACCTTGAAATGTCTGAAGCGGATGAAAGGCCGGAACGGCTGCTGCGGGCGGTTACCTGGACTTCTTCCAGACTCAGCGAAGAACGCTCCATTTCAATGATTACATCGTGCTCGCCGTAATCTTTGATTTCCAGCTCCTTAAAGACCTCCACCATTCCGAGGCTCTGGGCATTGATCGTAATGGTACCAAGGGGGATCCTTTCAAAAGTAAAGCGGCCTTCTTTGTCGGTGATGCTGAACAGACCGAGTTCATTAATGATCAGTGCTACAGCCTCCATCGGTTCTTTGCTTTCTTTTTCCACTACCCGACCGGTGATCTTTGCTTGCTGCGGGGGGTCCTCCTGTGCAAAAAGGGAACCCGGGTTCAGGCTTATTGCTGCAAGCCATAAGAGCAGTGGAAGTGTAAGCGGGGTGAATCTTTTTTTCATTTTTATCCAGTTATGGTGTTGTATACACGCATTAATGAAAGAGACGCCGGCGGATAATTGATGGGCACAAAAATAAATAATTCCAGATATTGTTTTTAATGAATCCAAATAAAAACAAAATATTTTTTGACGCTACTTGCAAATATTGTGATTTAAAAGTTGATTTTGTAGACGGAAAATGGTGGTTTGGATAAGCCTGTTTTCCCCTGTTTTTTGGGGGTTTTGTAAAAACCATACAGACAGGGGTTTAGGGCTCCCGGGTTCGGGGCCGGTTTTGTGAAGCCTCCCGGAGCTCCTGTGCGATCTGGCAAGCAGGCGATTTGTTAAAATATTGTTACGGCCGGAAATAACTGGTTAATGAACCGAAAACAGTGTTTTTAAGGGGGGTGTCTGCCTTGCTTGTTTAATGATTTCCGGGGTATTGTACAGGCTTTCTCGGGTGAGGGTATGTGTTTTACTGCAGGGGTTTTTGTGTTGCCTGTCAGGGAGTTATTAATCCATGCTGAATGGCATACATAACCAGGCTTGGAGAATTTTTTACCCCTGTTTTTACAATCAGG
>PWIY01000373.1 GCA_003560215.1 Bacteroidales bacterium
CTGGAATCAGGAAGAAACTTTCATCCCGACACCATTCCTGCTGCACCCGAACAATATCCCGGATTACTTCTATGTAGAGTTGTTCGAAGTATATTGTGAAGATCATGACCTTGCCGGTGAACGTATCTCTGGTGGGTATTCCGACACAGTTAAAATTGAGCCTGATACGGATCTGGATCTGACCTCATACTTTGAGTTTGATGGGCTTGACCTGTCGAAGTCTTATAGAATGAGAGTTTGGGACGGTGGTTTCTCTTACCTGGAGCAGCCCGTTACAAACGATAACTTCCTCAGCTTTACCTTTACCTGGAATGCCTGGTCGAAACTTGGTGTGAGCGCAACTGACGCACTCGCCCTGATCCGCATGGCAGGTGGTATTACTGAACTGAATGACCTTGATGCTGCGAACCCATACTGGTGGATCGGTGACAAAGATGACACCCCTGCCTATGGACCGTTCTCCAATGCACTTGCAGATGTGAACACCAGTGGCGATCTTGACATCGTTGACGTACGTGACCTGATGCGTCGTGTGGTTGGTGATATCGGACAGTTCCGCAACAACACTCCGAACTTCCAGGTAGTAGCACGTATGCTTGAAGCAGAACAGCTGCCAGCCAGAACGTTTGGTACAGGTGGTGAGGTAACTGGATTCAGCAGCGAGAATGACCATGACCTGTTCTTTGAGTTTGTCAGGGAGAATGTACCTTATGAAGGAACGACACATCCTGATAATCTCTACTACAAGAGTAATATCTTCACCCTCGACCAGAGCGAAAACCTGATGAACATCTATCTGGCGGGTATGGGAGACATCAACTCTAAGAACAGCGCCGTTATGGGCAGCGGAATTGCCAAGGCAAGCACAATTGCAAATCTTGACTACACAGGCAAGATTGAAGCAAAAGCTGGTGACGTAATCAACGTACCTGTACGTTTGGCCGAATCAGCAGACATTGCTGCAGTTACCCTTGGTCTGACCTTCGATCCTGAAATGATTGAGGTGGTTGAAACTGACTTCGAAATTGATAATATCGATAACGAAGAAGGTATTGTACGCGTAGCTTCTGTCAGCAACAACAATGTTTCCTACGATCTTGGTGAAACAATTCTGAACGTTACTGTCAGACTGCTTGGTGATATGGACGAAACTCAACTGTTTGGTCTGGAAGACGTGACTGAATTTGCTTCTGCAGATTTCACCCGTCTTGATGTGCGTCTTGAATCAGATGCCATTACCGCAGATGAGCTCGTTGAAGATCCAGGTGCGTACAAACTTGAAGTAAACAACTATCCGAACCCGTTCCGTACAACAACCAATATTGAATACACACTGCCAGAAAATGGTAGGGTAACAGTAGTGGTTTACAACAGGGTAGGACAGGTTGTAGCTTCTCCTGTAGACGGAGAAACTCAGGCTGCAGGACGCCACACAATTGAGGTCACTAGCGACCAGCTTGGCGGAAATGATGGAATGTACATTTACAGAATTACTGTAGAAGGACAATCCAGAACATTTGTTGCCAACGGTAGCCTCATGCTCGTGAAGTAATATTTTTTAAAGCTATTCCGGGGAAACTCCCCGGAATAGCTTTATTTTACTTAAGGTTTATATGGCAGAAGCCTTGCGACGCTAAAAAAAAAATGAAACAAAGAGTGCACATATATAAATATATTTGCATCCAAAAGAGGCACTTTATTACAATGCCTTTTTTGTTTTTCGGCAGCAAGGTCTTTTAGCTGATACCGCAAACAGATTTTAATCCTTGCTGGATAACCTTCTGGATTACATGAACCTTAATTATTAACGCAAAAAGATACAGCAAATGAATAAAAGAATATACTACCTATTAATGGTAATGCTGTTTGCAACTTTCGGTATGACCGCTCATGCGCAAAGCTTGACCATCGGTGAGGTAGAGGCTGGCCCTGGACCTGTTAGTGTTCCTGTTTACATGGAAGACTTTGAAGGTGTGGAAGGTTTCCAGATCGCGTTTTCTTTTGATCCTCAAATCCTGACAGGGTTTGATGGAATTGAAAACAGATTTGCAACCGGTTCAAACATTATTTGGGCCCCTCAATACAATGCCGAAGAAGGCGTGGTTGTCGTCTCATTTATGGACTTCGGATTTGCATCTTATGATATAGATGAAAAGATTTTTGATCTGAAGTTCAAATATGCCGGCGGCCATGATGTAGATATCGACTTTGACCTGGATAATACCGACATCATGGTTGGAGGAGATATTGTGGACAATGAAGCAATTACCTTCAATTCCGGAGCCGTTACTGCGGATCCTGATTTAGTTGCAGGAACAGTTTCAATGGAAACCGTAACAGGGGTATCCCCTGATCAGGAGGTTCTTATGCCAATTCACATGGAAGGAGATGGCTTTACTAATATTGAAGTTATCGACTTGGTGGTAGGCTTTGAACCCGGACAGCTTATTTATGAAGAAGTTATTCTTAACGAAGAACTTGATTTTGATGTTGTTACAACAGAACTTCAGGGAGACGGAGAACTTCGGATCATGCTGACAAGCTCGGATGGTCAGGACCTTTCTGATGCACACATTGCCGACATACGGTTTACTTACACAGCTGTAACAGAAGCTGCTGTGACATTCAAACCTGGCGGTGAAATTGCTTCGCCTGGCGGACCGCTTGCTTTTGATACCGAAGATGGTGTATTTGTTCCCGATGAATTTGACGTTACTTTGAACATTCCGGATCTGTTTGAGTACAGCACGGATGCTGTGGATGTACCTGTTGAAATTCATGGGGAGTTTCCCGCCAATGCCGGATCAGTCAGCCTGCGCATTGAATATGACAACAGCATCATGGAATATGCCGGCTACGAAAGTGATTACGCAGATACATGGTCCATAGGAGGTACCGATCCGCTTATCCTTGAACTTGTTATTTTTGATGATGAGGGGATTGAGCTGGAAGATGGTACAGATCTGATTACCCTTCGTTTTGACTTTTTGGATGTAGGCACATCAGAAATTGATATCCGCGACGGATCATCCATTCAAACTCCATTAGGAGTGACGATGCCTTTTACGCCCAATGGAGGTTCTGCAGGAATTGCAGTTTCACCGATTGTTTACGATGCTTTACTTCATGCAAGGGAAAATACTTTCCTGGAAGTAATGAATCCTGAAAGCAATTCCATCGAAACAGAAACTACCTATCCTGAAGAATTTATCGAGTTCATTGAAGAAGGTGGTTTCACCGTTCCCGCGCTGACCGATGACTGGTTGGTAGACGCACAATTCATGTCAGAAGAACCCATGGTTGCAGGAACAGAACTTCATGTTACCTATGGGGATATGGAATTTCTCTACATTGTTGAAGAGGAAATTCCTGCTGCTGAACCAATTTTCCTCAGCGACCTGATCCTGTCAGTTTATCCTGATGCGGATGTACGTACCGTTTTGCTTGATCATGCCGGTCTTGTAGAAAACTGGAATGTGGACATTCGCTCTCCCATTACCTACGAAACCACACTTTATTTTGCCGTTGTCACGGATGATGATGACTTCACCAATGTTGAAGGTGCTGATGCATGGTGGAAAGGCTTCATGCTTGATGAGGAGGTACTGGAGATGACCGTGTACGGTGATCCTCAACTTCTTTTCGCGTTCAATGGAGTTCCTGTTGATACAGGATTTGAAGAGGAGTTCTGTGCAAATCAGGAAGTAGAAGTTACTTTGTATGAAGTTATTGTAGGTGAAGAACCTTTAACAATTGTTTACACCGTTAATGGAGAAGAGTATACAGCTGAAGGAGTTTCTGAAGGCGATGTGATTTTCCCGACAGAAGATCATGAGGCTTTGGTTGCCGGTACCTATGACATCGTTGTAACATCCATTGTTGATGATGCAGGTATTGATGTCAGAGAACCTGAAGAGGTTTATTACGGCACCGTGGTTATCAATCCTGAGCCTGCTGCATTGTTTGCCTTTAATGGCGAAGTGGCTGAAACAGGTTCCCACTTCGAGTTTTGCTTTGATGCTGAAGTTGAAGTTACACTCGAAGAATTACTTGAAGGCGAAGGCCCTGTAATGTTCACCTATGTACTCAATGACGATGATCCTGTAACAGTAGAAGATGTAGCCGAAGGTGATGTACTGTTTGGTCCTGATCAGCTTCCTGTGGGAGAGCACACGCTTAAGCTTACAGAGTTTGTTGACGCCAATGGTTGTCATGTTGATAATGTGGAAGACATTTACAACCTGACCATCACTGTGAATCCTGAGCCGGCCGTATTGTTTGCCTTTAACGGTGAAGTGGCTGAAACAGGTTCTCACTTCGAGTTTTGCTTTGACGCTGAGGTGGAAGTTACCCTTGAAGAGATACTGGCCGGAGAAGGCCCAGTAATGTTCACCTATGTGCTCAATGACGATGATCCTGTTACAGTAGAAGATGTTGCCGAAGGTGATGTACTGTTTGGTCCTGATCAGCTTCCTGTGGGAGAGCACACGCTCAAACTTACAGAGCTGGTAGATGCCAATGGCTGTGGAGCACATGATGTTGAGGAGATTTACAACCTGACCATCACTGTGAATCCTGAGCCGTCTGTATTGTTTGCCTTTAATGGCGAAGTAGCTGAAACAGGCTCCCACTTTGAGCTTTGCTTTGACGCTGAGGTGGAGGTGACCCTTGAAGAGATACTGACGGGCGAAGGCCCTGTAATGTTCACCTATGTGCTCAATGACGATGATCCTGTAACAGTAGAGGATGTTGCTGAAGGTGATGTACTGTTTGGTCC
>PWIY01000330.1 GCA_003560215.1 Bacteroidales bacterium
GAAATGATATAACCCACATCGCCTGCCGAAATGGATTGTTTTTTGTGCTGGCTGATCTTCAGAATGCCCACTTCATCGGCATGATATTGTTTGCCGGTTTGCATGAATTTGACGTGCTCTCCCTGGCTGATCTTGCCGTCATAAACCCTGAAATAGGCCACCACTCCGCGAAAGGGGTTGTAAACGGAATCAAAAATAATGGCTTTGAGGGGAGCTTCCGGATCTCCCTTCGGGGCAGGGATCCGCTCAATGATGCCACGTAAAACATCATCCACGCCCTCACCTGTTTTACCGCTTGCCCGAATGATCTCATCCGGATCACAGCCAATGAGGTCTACGATCTGTTCAGAAACTTCATCCGGCATGGCACCGGGCAAATCCATTTTGTTCAGCACGGGAATAATGACCAGATCATGTTCGAGGGCCAGGTAGAGGTTCGAAATGGTCTGTGCTTCTATTCCCTGCGATGCATCCACGATGAGCAGTGCTCCTTCGCACGATTTAATGGACCTGGACACTTCATAGCTGAAATCCACGTGTCCGGGTGTGTCAATGAGGTTCAGTACATACTTTTCCCCCTCGTGTTCGTGATCCATCTGGATTGCATGACTCTTGATGGTGATGCCGCGTTCCCTTTCCAGTTCCATGTTGTCCAGCATCTGGTCTTTGAAATCACGCGCAGTGATCGTATGGGTCATTTGCAGCAGCCGGTCGGCAAGCGTGCTTTTCCCATGGTCGATGTGGGCAATAATGGAAAAGTTTCTGATGTTTTTCATAGCCTGCAAAAATACAACGAAAATCGGTAACTACGATCATTTTCGGGAGGTTTTCAAATCCCTTACCTGCACATCCCATATTTTATTTATTTTTGACCTTCCGGTTCTTCACCAAAATAAATCATCTGCTTTGTCGTATCATGTAAGTGGAGTTAGTCTGATACCTAAGACCCTGTTCATATGAAGCATCTCCTTTCCCGCTGTTTGTCCTTACTGATGATTTTTTCCGTGGTGGGGATTGTAAGCCTTTTTGCCGTTAATGATGCCCGGAAGTCTCAGAATGATGAAGTTTTTTCCGGATGGGATGTATCGGGTGGGGCAGAAGTGGATTGTGACTCCCTGGTGGTGTCGATCGAAGCCCCTGACGGATTGATGCACTGCCCGGAAAATGTTGGGGAAGTTTCCTTTTCAGCCACTGCAGCCTATTTGCAGGATGAGGTGGATTATGATCCCGGCAACTTTTCATTTGTCTGGAATATCGGAGAGCAGGAGTACCATGGCAGCGAGGTCAGTCACGAGTTCAGTGAACCCGGGGCCTATGCCATAAGGCTGACGGTAACGGACACCGAAACAGGTTGTGTGGCCGATGCCCTGGAAGTTTTGATGGTGGGGACATATCCTACTTTTACAGGAACCTCCATTTCGGCAGACACCGTTTGCGCCGATGAAATGTTCACCCTTTACGGGGTGGCCAACCCCACTGTCTGGACTGGCTTCCCTACCCTTGTATCGGAAGACCCTCCTTTTTTTGTGGCAGGAGGAGACATGTATGAGTCCAGCCTGGAATTTGATGTGTTTGGCGAAGGGGTGGAAATACTATCAGCCGATGACTTTGACCGCATTTGTGTCAACGTTGAGCATGTGGATCAGTCACATTTGAGGTTTGAGCTGGAGTCACCCGATGGCCAGGTGATTGAACTGAAAGGTTATGGGGGAGTGACCGCCAATTTCGGAGAACCGGTGGTCTGGGAGGATGACATCCCGGGAAGTGGTTATCAGTATTGCTTTTCGCCTTCACCCCAGTTTGGGCGGATGGATGAAACCAGTCCGCAATATCATGAATATACCGACAATGCCGGCAACTATTATTTCAATGCAGCGCATCTGCCCGAAGGCACCTATACCCCCGATGAAAGTCTGGACAACCTGGCCGGCAGTTCACTGAACGGTACCTGGACCCTGCGGGTGGAAGACGGGACGCAAGGGGAAACCGGCCATGTTTTTGGCTGGAGCCTCTTCTTTGATGAAAGTTTTTACCCTGACTCCCTGATTTTTACCCCCGAAATTGTGGATTATCAGTGGTACAGGAACGGTTCACCAATTGAAGGAAATCCGGCAGGGGTATCATTGTCTGAACAGGGGGATCACCAATTTTTGCTTGAGGTAACCGATAATTTCGGGTGCACCTATGATACCACGGTTACTGTAAATGTGCTGCCACTGCCCGAAGCAGAGATTGTATCAGAACTTGAGATCCCTGTTTGTGAAGGGGATTCCACCCTGCTGACGGTTCAGCCGCTGAACAACGACGGCCTGGATTGGGTGTATCAATGGCAGCTGGGCGGGCAGGATATGCCCGACCGGACCTACGATACCCTGATGGTGAAAACCCCTGGAACCTATACGGTGATGGTCGAAGATACCGTTACCGGGTGCATTGCCTTTTTTGACAAAACGGTCAGCGAACAAAACTGTGACCTGACAATCCCCAATGTTTTTACCCCCAATGCAGACGGGGTCAACGATGAGTTTGAAATACTTAATCTTGAACATTACCCCGGTGCGCAGATCGTGATCTACAACCGATGGGGCGAAAAGGTGTTTGAGCATAACGATTATTACAACAACTGGTGGGACGGCAGAAATGCGCCGGACGGCGTTTACTTTTACGTGCTCAGGTACTCACGTATGGGTGAAACCCGGTATGCGGAAGGCTCGGTAACCATCATCCGCTGACAGGATATCCCTCCTTATTTTTCGTGATTAATTTTTGTGTTTTAAAGGAATACATTAATTTTGGGCCTTTTGGAAATTCAGAATAATTGCATTAATCTAATCCAACTAAACGTATGACAAAAGAAAAGGACTTTCAAGAGGGCGACCAGGAGCCCGGGAATGAGCCGTCTGCAAGCGCGCCTGATACCAGGATGCAACGTATCCTGAACAAGATTGAGGTTGTGGGGAACAAGCTGCCCCAGCCTGTTACCTTGTTTGCCATCCTGATCGGGGTGGTCCTGATTCTTTCTCTGATTTTCGGAACACTGGGCCTGAGTGCAGAACACCCGTCTCCGGATGTGGAGGAGCCGATTGAAGCAGTAAACCTGCTGAATGCAGAGGGCATCCAGAAGATCATGACCTCCATGGTGGAGGTATTTGCTTCTTTCCCCCCGCTCGGACTGGTTCTGGTGGTGATGCTGGGTATCGGTGTTGCTGAGCGCAGCGGGCTGATCGCCATTGCCTTGCGTGTTTTTGTGGCCAAGGTGCCCAACAGGCTGATCACTTTCTCGATTGTTGTTGCAGGTATGGTAAGTTCTGTAGCTGCCGATGCCGGGTATGTGGTGCTGATCCCCCTGGGAGCGGCAATCTTTAAAGGGATGGGGAGGCATCCGATGGCCGGACTTGCCGCAGCTTTTGCCGGGGTTTCCGGAGGTTTTGGTGCCAACTTCCTGCCAACCGGCCTGGACCCGATGATCGCTGCATTTACCCAGTCGGCTGCAACAATTATGGATCCGGAATACACCGTAAACCCGCTTTCCAATTACTACCTGATGGCTGCTTCGGTACCCCTGGTCGGACTGGCAGGGATGTGGGTGACCGAGAAAATTATCGTCCCGCGTCTTGGAACTTATGAAGGCACGGACGACGAGGAGTATAACAACGAGTTTACGCCGCTGGAGAAAAAAGGACTGAAGTGGGCAGGCTGGACGGTGATTGCCATACTGGCCCTGATCGCGGCAGCAATTATTCCATCCAATGGTGTACTGCGTGCAGCCGATGGAAGCCTGAATCCTTTTTATGATTCCATCGTACCGCTGATGTTTATTTTGTTCTTCCTGGCCGGTCTGGTTTACGGGATGAAGGCCCAGACAATCAAGGGCGACAAGGATGTATCAAAGATGACTTCCGAGGCCATGGGCACCATGGGCGGATATATCGTGCTGGCATTTGTGGCTGCCCACCTGGTGCAGTTCTTTATCTGGTCGAACCTGGGTTCCATATTGGCCATATCGGGAGCTTCAGGGCTTCAGAGTATCGGCTTTACCGGAATTCCACTTTTGGTGGCATTTATCCTTGTGTCTTCCTTTATTAATCTGATTATCGGCAGTGCCTCGGCCAAGTGGGCCATCCTGGCACCCATTTTTGTACCCATGCTTATGCTGATGGGTTATTCACCGGAAACAACGCAGGCGGCATACCGGATCGGTGACTCCTATTCCAATATTCTGACACCACTGCTGCCCTATTTCCCGCTTGTAATCGTGTTTGCACAGAAATATGCGAAAAACATTGGTATCGGAACGATCATTTCTGTGATGCTGCCCTATGCAATCGCTTTTATGATCGTCAGGATCCCCATGTTCATTGTCTGGCTGATGCTCAACATTCCGCTGGGTATTGAAGGACCGATCTATTATCCGTAATTTACCGCATTTGATGAACAGTTAAGCCCCGGCCCATGTCGGGGCTTTTTTTTATTTTTGTGTATGAGTCATGAGGATCAGCAGTTGCACTGGAGGTGGCGTAACGATGCGGTTGAAGCCATTGCCCGAAGATTGGACATGGCAGGTTTCGGCGTGAAGGCACTTTACCTGATTGGCAGTGTAAAGACCGGGCAGGCAGGCCCGTGCTCCGACATTGATCTGCTGGCGCATTGTGTGAGCGACCAGGGCAGGCAGGAATTACTGACAGCCTGGTGCAACGGGTGCGGGCATGCCCTTGCGGTGATCAATGAGAAAAAAACAGGCTATCCGGTTAAGGGCAGCCTGATTGACCTGCATATTATCACCGATGCAGATATCGCCAAAGGATCACCTTTTGCAGCCATGCTCGAATCGGTTGATAACCCGGCCAGATTGCTAAGAAAATGCGAGGGAAATGAATGATCTGTATTTTTTTGTCTCCGATATGCATGGCCATGTTTCCCGTTATGAAAAGCTTTTCGCTCAGATCGGGAGCAAGCGCCCCGGGGCAGTTTTTCTGGGGGGTGACCTGCTGCCTGCATCCCTGCAATACAAGGCCGGCAAAAATGCTGTTCCTGTTGATTTTGTGAATGGGTACCTGGCGCCTTCCTTTCAGGCTCTGAAGCAGCATCTTGGAAAAGATTATCCCGAGGTGTTTCTGATCCTGGGAAACGATGACCCGAGGAGTGAAGAGGGCTCTTTTCTGAAACACGAAGAGGATGGCCTCTGGCATTATATGCATATGAAGAAAAGGCCACTTCACGGTTTTACCGTATATGGCTATTCCATGGTTCCCCCCACGCCTTTCCTGCTGAAAGACTGGGAAAGATACGATGTGTCAGCTTATGTGGATCCCGGATGTGTGCATCCGTCAGAAGGATACAGGACGGTTCCTCCTGACGCAGACATTTCGTTTTCAACCATCAAAAAAGACCTGGAACTGCTTGCCGGTGACGATGACCTGTCTGATGCCTTGTTTTTATTTCACGCTCCGCCGTATGACTCACACCTTGACCGGGCCGGCCTTGACGGGGTAAAGGTGGATCACGTGCCTGTGGATGTTCACGTGGGCAGCATTGCCATCAAGGAGTTTATCATTGAGCGTAAACCCCTGATTACCATGCACGGGCACATTCATGAATCACACCGGATCACAGGTAACTGGAAACAAAATATTTCCGGAACGCTTGCCTGTTCAGCGGCCTTTGAAGGACCGGGCCTCGCACTTGTGGAATTTACCCGTAAGTGCAACTTGCGTGCAACACGAATCATTCTCTGAAAACGAAGATGTATGTCAAAAGATAAGATCATCCGGAACTATCTCAATACCTGCAAACTGATCCACCGGCACCGGCTGGCCGATGCAATCGTGCTGTTGCGTCAGCTGGCGGATGAAAGCGGGAAAGAATACATCAGGGAAGAACTGGAAGAGCTCACGGGTACTTATGCCCGCCTGCTTAAAAACGCGGTTTCCGGGGTCGGTGATCCGGAACGTGAACAGGTTTATCAATACCTGATGCGGACATTGCTTGAAATGGCCGACAGTTTACGGGAAATGCTCTTGCTGCGGGCCGGAACAGCCCACACCTACCAGATGAAAAAAGCCCTTGCCGGATCACAGCTCCCGGAAGGTCAGGAGGCCATGCACATCCTTGAAAGTGGTGGCTTTGACGGGGAACTGTCCTCCCTTCTTGAAGATACCCGGGTCGGGGAGTCCGGACACAGGGAGGAAAGGGAAAAAACCCTTGAGAATATTTTTCAGGTGATCTGGCTTGCAGATAAGTATAAAGATGAAGAGATCCGTTTGCTGCAATCCATCTGTGATTCCGAACTGCTTCCCTGGCATGACAAATCTTTGGTGGTCAGCGCCTTGTCTCTCAGCTTGCTGCGTTACTTTGACGTAAATAAATTTGTTTTGCTTTTTCGTTTTGTGGAAAAGCAGGAAGCTTTTGTGCGCGAAAGGGCAATGACGGGTTTATTTATCAACAGCCTGAAGTATAACGACAGGTTCCCCCTGTACCCTGTTTTGAGAGAAAAAATCCGGGAGCTGAAATCCCTGCCAATGATGGAGCAGCATCTGGAGGCCATTCTTGTGCAGTTCATTAAGTCACGTGAAACAGAAAAAGTCAGGAAAAAATGGGAAGAGGAGATCCTTCCTGAGATCATGAAAATGCGGCCCCGGATTGAAAAGAAGCTGGATCTGAACAATATTTTCTCTGAAAACCCGGAAGAGGAAAAAAATCCGGACTGGGAGACCATGTTCGAAGATGCCCCGGATTTGCTGGACAAGCTGCAGGAGCTGACGGAAATGCAGATGGACGGGATGGATGTATTTATCAGTGCTTTTTCGCGTCTGAAGCATTTTCCTTTTTTCAGGGGGGTGAGCAACTGGTTTGTGCCGTTTTACGCTGAGAATCCCGCTGTTCAACCCATGGTTAAGGATGCGGATAAGGGTTTTGACCTGACCCCCCTGCTCGAAAAGCTGGAGCAGACCTACTTCATGTGCAATTCCGATAAATACTCATTCTGTCTGAACCTGTCAATGGTGCCTGATCAGCAAAAAAGCATGATGATGAATATGCTGAACTCCGAAATGGAAAACATTTCAGAGTTGGAAAAGGATCAGGATATCCTTGACGGGATGGCCAGAAGCAAAAGTGTATATACCCAGTATTTTCAGGACTTATATCGCTTCCATAAACTGCATCCCTGGCGAAGGGAGTTTGACGATATTTTTGAGCTGGACATGGATCTGTATGAAAACCATTTCATAAGTGACCTGCTTGCTGATGCGAAAACCATCAGGAATATTGCTGAAGTTTTGTTTGACAAAGGGTTCTATGAGGATGCGCTGCGGGTGTTTTTGTCCATTCTTGAAAAAGACAAAAGCAACATTGAGCTTTTTGAGAAAATCGCATTCTGTTATGAAAAGACCGGTGATTTTGAGAAAGCGCTGGATTATTATCAGCGTGCAGATCTGATTGAATCCGGACGGCTCTGGATATTGAAAAAAATGGCTTTTTGCTGTAAATACCTGAATCGCTGGGAGGATGCACTGAACCATTACCGGCAGGCCGAAACGCTTGAACCGGAAAACCTGAAGCTGCAGGCCGATATCGGCCAGTGCCTGATACACCTTGAACAATACCAGGAAGCACTTGACTGCTATTTTAAGGTGGAAGTGCTGGCTCCGGAAAACCATAAAATCCGTCGCCCGCTGGCATGGTGTTCCTTCCTCCTCGGAAAGTTTGATACTGCGCGCGATTACCTGGAGCGATTGCTGTCAGGTGAGCAGGGTAACCATTACGATATGATGAACCTGGGGCATGTTTGCTGGTGCCAGGGAGACCCGGAGGCAGCCTTCCGGCATTACCTGAACAGCATCCTTACCTGGAAAAGCATCAGGGACTTTGAAATTTCATTCAACGAAGACCGGAAGCATTTATTGGCTCACGGCATGCAGGAGATGGAACTGAACCTGATGATGGATTACCTGAAGCTGGAAGTAAGGAGCCGCAAAAACCGGGGGAAATAATTTTTTTTATTTTTTTTGAACCTGACGCAGCGTTGGTCTCTTTTTTTTCGTCTTCCTATTAGAAGTCGCACCGAAAGATTGACTGCGATCTCGTTGCGTTCTTTTTTTATTGAATGAATACAATGCCATTAATCGCTTCCCGGGGGTTTTAACCGGGTGTTTTTCTCCTTTTTTTTATATATCGTTCTTTTTTTAGGTTTTGTATTATCGTTTCAGGGGATACGGAAGTGGTCGCTGCACGCCTCGAAAGCTTCACCATCGATCGAGGAAACCCAATCATCACCATTGACCAACAACAACTAACCAGGCGGCCACTTCCCTGAAACGTTTTTTTTCGGCTTGTTTCCCTATAAATACATGCAAAAAAAACTCCCGTTTGAGCGACATTAACCAGTCCTCAAACGGGTTGTTTTTTTTAGAAGGCCGGGTACAAAACTTAAAATCAGGAACCTGGAGGGTTTTGCAGGGTTTGATTAAAGACGGGATATTTTTTATCTTTGTTTTATAAAACACTCCAGGGTGGATGTATTGAAAAAAATATTAAAGGGGTGCCTGCAATCCCGGAAGGTGGATCAGTATCGTCTCTACGCCATGTATTCACGTAAGATGTACGGGATATGCCTGCGCTATGCGGCCAGTACCGACGAGGCGCAGGATATTTTGCAGGAGGGCTTTATCAAGGTATATAAACACCTGCCCTCCTACAGCGGCAAGGGAAGCCTGGAAGGCTGGATCAAAAGGATTTTTGTCAATACAGCCATTGAAAAATACAGAGAACGGGTTTACCATCTTTCTGTGGAGGAGGTTGTCGATGATGGCGAATTTGTTCATGAAAACAAGGGGGTTGAGGCGCTGAATGTCAGGGACATTCTGACGGTTGTGCAGCAACTGCCCGTTCAATACAGAATGGTGTTCAACCTGTATGCCCTTGAAGGCTACAGTCATAAGGAGATTGCCGAAGCGCTTGATATCTCCGAATCAACGGCCCGTTCAAATCTGGCCAGGGCACGACGGATTTTAAAATATAAACTGAATAAGGAATTTGAAGTAATTCTGCAGGCAATTTAGGCCATAAACAGTTATAAAGTGGATCAGCAATATATTGACAAAAAGTTTCGGGAAAAGCTGGAGGGGTTGGAAGTGAACCCCCCTGTAGAGGCATGGCTGGCCATTTCTGAGGCCATCTCCAAGCCTGCCCGCAGGGGTGTTGTTCCGGTTGTCTTTCGTATGGCCGCTGCCGTTGCTGTCCTTATTGTCAGTTTGTTCTCCCTGAATTTTCTATTGCTGAACAGGTCGGGTCAGGACACTGAGATTGCTGACTGGTCTGTGCAGGATACCCCATTGTTTGACTTACAGCCGGATCGCGTGGCTGCCTCCGGAGAACAAAGGGAGGAAGCACAGCCATCAACACTTGCCGGTTCCCCCGGTACAGACGTTCAGGCAGGGCAGTTTTCGCCTGCAAGGGCGTCATTCACCGATCCCGGAAGGATGACCCCGCGACAGGGTGTCTATCTTGACAGGGCCTCTTTGACCTTTTTCCCGTTCCCGGAGCGCAGCAGGGCCACCAGTGAAGGCAGTGTTTCTGACCCCGGAATCAATGCACTGACCGGAGGTTCTGACCTTATGACCCTTGCCGCCGGCACAGATGACGGAAGTGTGGGCAACAACATAAGCCTCGGGGCTCATTTTGCACCGCAATATAATTTCCGCCTTTTACGGGGAACCGATGGAATGTCTTTCAGTGACATTCCCTTTCAGTCGCTGGAGGAACAGATCCTGTCCTATTCTGTTGGGCTGAATGCGTATTTTGAGCTTTCTCCCCGCTGGACCCTTCAGGCAGGAATCAGCTATATGAATATGGGGCAGTATGTAAAGGATATCATGTCTTATCAGCATCCCTCGCGTTTGCCCCTTTTTGCCGGTCATGAAGGATCGGTCAATCATCCACAAACCATTATCACCTCACAGGGAAATATTCGTCTTTCAGATCCACATCTTTACTTCGCCGACCAGCAGTCTTACCGGGTACTGACCAACCGGCACGCCATGGAAGGCACCGATGTGCAATCCCTGTCTGAATCCCAGGAGGGGATCACCCAGGTGTTTCGTTTTGTAGAGATCCCAGTGGTATTCCGGTATGCCCTTTACGAAGGAGGAGATGTCGGGCTGCGGCTTAAAGGAGGTGTTTCAGCGAGTTATCTTCTTAATAACAATGTGTTCCTGGGGCATGACATGATGCAAAATCCCATCGGCAAAACGGACGGTCTGAGGAAATTCAACTTTTCAGCCATTGGTGGATTTGCCATGGACATTCCGCTTACCGGGAACCTGACCTTCCACCTCGAACCGACCGGGCAGCTTTTTATCAGCCCGATTGTACGTGAAGGGGTGATGACAGGATACGCTTACCCGTATGGCTTTTCACTGCAGACCGGTATTTCCTACGGTTTCTGATCCGTTCTCCTGATGGTTTCCTGATTGATCGGGTGGTTCAGGCTTTTCCTGTGCCGCCAAATCAAACTTCCCTTGCATGAACTGCAAACAACCTGGTGTGTCCATACGCGGTGCTGTGCACCTGCAGCGCTATTGTTTACCCACCGGCATCAGGTAAAGAACATTGTACTGATCTCCCAGTTGCAGAATGCCTTCTACCTCATCGTCATCGTAGGCTCCGATTACAACAGTGCCCAGGTCAAGGGCAGCTGCCTGCAGGTGGACATTCTGTGAAGCGTGACCTATTTCATTGTGCACATACCGGATGCCCCTGTCTCCATACCTTTCGGTGGTTCTTTCAAAGACTGCACCAAAAACCAGCACAATCCCCCCGTCAAGTATCATCGACTGGCTGAGACTTGCACGGTAAAGCGGTTCAGCGAGGTCGGCCTCCCGCATAAATTCCAGGTGATGCCCTTCCGGATGGTAATGGTAGAGGCCCTTTTCCAGGCCGTCCACATCATTGACCACCAGAAACATTTCCAGCGGGAAGGTTGCACCCGCCGAAGGAGCGGTGCGGAATCCCCGCTCATTGGTGATCCCCTGGGCTGACCAAAGCAGCTGAGAAACCTCCGAAAGAGTCAAAGGTTCTTCCGTGTAGGAGCGAACTGAGCGGCGAAGGGTCAGGGCTTCTTCCAGGCTCATATCTCCGTCAGTGACAGGCTGCGGGAGGTCGATGGTGCTTCCGGGCTGAACATTCATGGGTTCATTGAATTTAGCGGTTTCATTGCTTTGGGCTTCAGGTGTCAGACTTCTTGAGCCTATTGTGAACACAATGGCTGCAATACCCAACAAGGCGAAAATGACGACAAGGGTTGTGATTTTTTTCATGAGAACTGAATTTGGTTTTTGGTTTCATGTTCCTCAGGACTGTTCGCGTGCCCGAAATATACAAAAAATCCGTTACCTTTGCCACCGGAAATCGGAGGCGGATCAGGTGCCGGGTATTGAAAGGCGGCATTGCATATCATGATGTGTTTGTTAACTTGTTTGCTCTATGGATAAAATCAATAAGCACCCCATACTGGATGTAAAAGATCAGGAAAAAGTTTACTTTCAATATAAAGGCCGCACCGTAGAAGGTGAAAAAGGATATACCATTGCAGCTGCCCTACACCGGGCGGGATATCCGGTGCACAGCCACAGCGTAAAAAACCGCGACAGGAGCCTGGAATGCGGCATCGGCAAATGCGGTGCATGTGAAATGCTTGTTGACGGTGAGGTAAAACGAATCTGCATTACACTCGCTGATAAAGTGCAAACGGTGGCAGAAATTCCCCGTGATTATGTGCCTGCGCCTTCTGTTTTCGTGAAAGCCGACGGCATCAGGGTTTACAAGACACAAGTGGTGATCGTTGGTGCCGGACCTGCCGGTTTGGCCACCAGGGAGCTTCTCAGCGAGCATGGCGTCAGCAATATTGTTGTGGACAACAATGCAGAGATTGGCGGGCAGTTCAACATGCAGACCCACCAGTTCTTCTTTTTTGAGAAAGAAAAAAAGTACGGCGGAATGCGTGGGTTTGAGATATCCAAAACCCTCGCAGGCGACAGCCATGAAGGCATCTTGCTGGACTGTACGGTATGGGATATTTTTGAACCGCACCGGGTGGCTGTAAAAAACCTGAAAACCCAGGAGATTTTTTACATTGACTGCGAGCATTTTGTGGTTGCTACCGGAGCTGTGCCGTTCCTGCCCACATTTCATAATGACGACATCCCTGGGGTTTATACAGCTGCGGTCGTCCAGAAGATGATGAACACGGAACTGACTCTGCTGGGAAAAAATATCCTGACGGTGGGTGCAGGAAATATTGGTTACCTGGTCAGTTATCAGCTTACCCAGGCAGGGGCACGAGTGAAAGCAATCGTTGAGGGGATGCCCCATGAGGGAGGTTTCCCGGTTCAGGCCAACAGGGTACGCAGACTGGGGATCCCGGTTATGCTTTCGCATATGATACTGGAAGCCCTTCCCAACCCGAAAGGAGACGGGGTGGCTGGTGCCGTTGTGGCGGAATCAGAGAATTTTAAACCGATACCCGGCACAGAGAAGGTGATCCGCGGCATTGATGCCATCAATATTTGTACCGGCCTGATCCCCGATGACACATTGCTGGAAAAAGGCAGGGAGATGTTTGGACGTAAGTGCTATGGTGCAGGTGATGCCATCCGGATCGGTGAAGGAACCAGTGCGGTACTGCGTGGCAAGCAGGTGGCCTATGAAATCCTGGAAAACATGAAGCAACGCTTCAGCTATGATGACTACCTGCTTGTGTCCAAAGAATATATTGACTCCCAGCAGCATCCGATACAGGTGCTTGATGAGCCTTTCATGCCGGATGAAGCAAGGATGGAGAAGCCTTTCGTGGTCATAGACTGCCTGCATGGCTTTGCCTGCAACCCCTGCGCTTTTGCCTGCAAATACGGCGCCATCACAAAATCATCCACCAGCACAGTGCCGCATATTGACTTTGAAAAATGTGTGGGGTGCATGGATTGCGTTTACCAATGCCCGGGTCTGGCCATTTTTGGCTATAACCTGAAGAAAGGGATCTTTTTCCTCCCCATTGAGTTTGACAAGGAAGAAGGGGAGGAAGTTTACCTTGTGGACAACAATGCCAATATTCTTGGTGAAGGGGTCATCCAGAAGGTGTTGCGCAAAAAGAACCTGACCCATATTGCCCGGGTAAAAGCCGGGGAAATGACAAGGGAGCAGCAGCTCAGGGTAAGGGGGTTTGTGGCAAAAAATGAATACCCGGAACCGTTGGAAATTCAGCCGCACAAGGGAGATCTGACCGGAGATATATACATGTGCCATTGCGATGATGTGGTTCTGGACGATGTGCTCAAGGTGATCGGTGACCGCAAATTTATTTCTGTGGATGAGGTTAAACATACCACCCACCTCGGAATGGGGCCCTGCCGTGGCAAGCGATGCCTGCTGCGCCTGCGGCAAAACCTCAGACCGATGGGAATAGAACTGGTCGGCGGATCTACCCCCAGGGCACCCATGTCGAATCAGGTAACCATCGGAGAGTTGTATCCTTCGCCGGTTCATGACAAGATAGAAACCAATACCGTGCACAAACCCCGCCGGGTCATTGAAGTACCGGCCCTGGTTGCCGGGGGCGGAATCGGTGGAAGTGCCCTTTTCCGTTTCCTGGCAGAAGAAGAGTATGAGCCCGTGCTTCTGAATTATGGGTTCGGATCCTCCTGGAGGAATATTGCCGGTGGCCGGCCTGCTTTCAGTTTGCCTGAACTGACTGACATTGCCAGGCATAACCTGGAGTTGTTCAAAGAGCTGGAAGAAAAGGGGGATACCGACTTCCGGCAGATCAACTACATCACGTTTGCCCATGACGAGGCCATGTACAAGGCTCTTGAAGACTCCATGAGCTGGCAGGATGCCCGCATGATCAGCCCGAAGGACTTTAAAAAAGAGATTTCTCCTTATTTCAATGATTCGAACAATAAGTACCTGGCCGCTCTTAAAACCAGTGAATGCTGGCAGGCCACTCCCGGTAAGGTGATTGAAACGCTTCGTCAGCTCGGGATCAACCGTGGCGGAAAGGGGATGGAAAATTCCGAGCTGATCGATGTACTGCGCGACGGGGATACCTATAAAGCCGTGGTGCGCACCCATGAAGAAGAGTTTGTTGAATACCACACCCCGCTGTTTATCAATGCCCTCGGTGACAAGGGAGATCACTTTGCCCGGAAGATGGGGATTGAAACAGGCCTGTATCCTGTGAAGCACCAGGCATTTATAACCCGCCGGCTGCCAATGCTGGGAATTGACGGAAACCCCATGAATATGCTGATCGACCGGCGTCGCTACAAGGGATTTACAGCAGTATACGGGCAGCAGCTTGCAGATACCGGGCAGGGCATTGGCTGTGCTTCACCTGAAATTGAGCCCAATGAAACGGATAAAGATGTAAAGACCAACTCAAGAGATTTTTCGGAAATTGTATCGGAGGTTTTTGTGGACTGGATTCCGGAAATATCTTCCGTCGGGTTTCAGGCCCTTTGGGCAGGTTACTATATTGAAACCAAAATGATCATCGATGTGGAGAAAGGTCTTTTCCTTGGTTTGCGCGGACAAGGCTTCATGCTTGGCCAATACCTGGCCAGGCTTTATGTGGATGCCCTGACAGGCAAAGAAGTACCTTCATACTTCAGGCGCCTGAAACTCGAAGGGGACGGACTGCTTGAGAAAGCATTCAAGTAATCAGGACAAAAGCTTTTTTTTTCCGGACATTCGTTTTATCTTTGCAAACTTTATCAAACAGGACAGGCTGTTGGAAGAACTGAAGCCATACAATATTGGGTTTGCGGGGCTATCGCAGGGAACTCACCGGTTTTCGTACGAGATCGGGGATGATTTTTTTGCCTGCTTTGAGCAGTCGGAAATTGTCCGTGGCCGGATATCACTCGACCTGATCATGGAAAAGGAAAGCGATATGCTGGTCATTGACTATGTGTTTAAAGGCTGGGTGGAGCTTGATTGTGATATTTGCCTGAAACCATACCGTCAGCCTGTTGAGGACGAACACCGGATGTACGTAAAATTCGGTGATGGTTTTACAGAGCAGTCTGAAGATGTGGTTGTGATTCCTTTTGAGACCGGCCATTTCGATATTTCACATTATGTGTATGAGTACATCCACCTGGATCTTCCCATCAAGCGTGCCCATTCCGGCGACGGACAGGAGGATTCAGGATGTGACAAAGAGATGCTGGACAAGGTTGCCAGGCATTCTGTCGATCTCAAGACCGGCAACACCGTTGAATCCCTGGCTGCATCCTCACAGGAAGCCCTGAAAAAGCTTCGTTTTGACAAGAATAATTAGTTCACTGATTTAATATTTCATTGCTATGGCACATCCAAAGAGTAAAATTTCCAAAACCCGCAGGGATAAAAGGCGTACACATTATAAAGCCGTTGAACCCTCACTGACTACCTGTTCCAATTGCGGAGCATCCAGGCTGATGCACAGGGTTTGTCCTGAATGCGGATTCTACAGAGGTCAGATGGCCGTTGAAAAAACAACTGCTGTATAAGCGGATCAGAAACCAATTGCTGACCACCAACACCAATTGTAATGAAGATTGGCTTTGATGTGATGGGGGGTGACTACGCACCCCGGGCGACCATTTCGGGTGCGGTACTTGCCAGGAAAGAGCTTTCGGATACTGATCGTATCGTACTGATCGGAGACCGGACAGCCATTCTTGAAGGTTTGACGCAACTGAAAGAAGAGCCTGAAAACTTCGATATTGTTCATGCGGATGATGTCATTGAAATGGGTGAATCTCCCACAAGGTCTTTATCACAGAAGCCTGATTCCAGCATTGCCCTTGGCTTTAAGCTCCTTAAAACCGGGCAGATTGATGCTTTTTCAAGTGCCGGAAACACCGGGGCCATGCTGGTCGGATCCATTTACAGTGTCAATGCGGTGCAGGGAGTCATCCGCCCTGCCACAACAACGATCATCCCCAAGGAAAATGGTGGAGTGGGTGTGTTGATTGATGTGGGCACCAACCCCGATACAAAGGCTGATGTATTGTACCAGTTTGGCCTGCTTGGGTCAATCTATGCAAAGCATGTGTACGGGATTGACAAGCCAAAGGTTGGTCTGCTGAATATCGGAGAGGAAGAAGACAAGGGAAACCTCCTGGCCCAGTCTGCCTTTCGCCTGATGAAGGGAACAACTGATTATCATTTTTCCGGTAATGTGGAAGGCCGGGACTTTTTCCGCGATAAAGCTGATGTGATTGTCTGTGACGGATTTACAGGGAATGTGGTTTTGAAAAGCATGGAGGCCATGTACAGCTTGATTGTCAAGCGCGGACTCAATGATGCCTTCTTTGACCGTTTTAATTACGAGCAATATGGAGGGACGCCCATTCTTGGGGTGAATGCCACGGTGCTGATCGGGCATGGGATTTCCAATGATGTGGCCATCAAGAATATGATTTTGCATTCCCGCGATGTTTATCAGGCGGGTGTGACCGAACATATCCGTTCGGCCATGGATCAATACATTCAGGGTGGTGTTTTTTCCGGAGATAAGTCTTAGTTGTATTTAAATATTGTTGTAACATGACAGGAGTTAAAGCAGCCATCACAGCTGTTCACGGATATCTGCCTGATTATGTGCTCACCAATCAGGAATTGGAACAAATGGTGGACACGTCCGATGAATGGATTTCCACGCGGACCGGTATTAAAGAAAGAAGAATCCTGAAAGGAGAAGGCCTTGCCACTTCCGATATGGCTGCTGAGGCCGTAAAGGGCCTTTTGGAAAAACGCGGAATAGCTCCTGATGAGGTGGATCTGGTGATCTGTTCAACGGTCACTCCTGACATGAAGTTCCCTGCCACCGCCAATCTTGTGAGCCATAAAGCTGGCATCAAAAACGCCTTCAGCTATGATCTGAATGCAGCCTGTTCAGGGTTTATTTACGCCCTTACCACTGCTGCAGGTTTTGTGGAAACAGGAAAATATAAGAAAGTTGTTGTGGTTGGAGCTGACAAGATGTCATCCATCGTTGACTACACCGACCGGCAAACCTGTGTGATTTTTGGCGATGCGGCTTCTGCTGTGATGCTTGAGCCCACTGAAGGAGAGGAGGGGATCCTGGATCATGCCTTTGGCACCGACGGGGCCGGGCATATTCACCTGCACATGAAAGCGGGTGGATCGCTCAAGCCTCCTTCCCATGAAACCGTGGATGCACGTGAGCATTATGTATACCAGGAGGGCCAGCCTGTTTTTAAATTTGCCGTGACAAAAATGGCAGGGATCTCCCAGGAACTGATGGAGAAAAACAACCTGAATGGAGACGACGTATCATGGCTTGTGCCCCACCAGGCCAATATGCGGATCATTGAAGCCACCGGCAGGCGACTGGGGGTACCGTCAGAAAAAGTGATGGTGAACATCCAGCATTACGGCAATACCACAAATGCCACCATTCCGCTTTGTCTCTGGGATTATGAGAAACAGCTGAATAAGGGCGACAACCTGATTC
>PWIY01000018.1 GCA_003560215.1 Bacteroidales bacterium
CCTTTGTAAGCGCGATATGTACCTGCCGCTATCCCGGCTTCCCGAGTTGCCGGAAGAGGCGTTTTATTTTCACGATCTGGTCGGCTATGAAGCTTATGATAGCCGGGATCGTTTTCTGGGGGTGATCAGCGATTTTCTTGACTACCCCGGAAACCCCCTTTTCTCGATCAGAAAAAGCGGAGAGGACGAAATCCTGTTCCCTGTGGCGGACGAGTTCATCCACCGGATAGACCACGGGGGACACAGGATCTACCTGCATCCCCCGGAGGGTTTATTGGATCTGAACCGGTAATATCCGGCTATGAATTAAAGGTCTGTAATGCCAGACCGGCCGGTTCTGGTAATACCAGACCAGTCCAGGATCAGACCTTGAGCTCCTCCCCTTCTGACTTGGCAATAATTACCGCCCCGCACGTATCACTCCACACATTCACGGATGTTCTGAACATATCCAGGATCCGCTCAACCGCGAGGATCAGTCCCACGCCCTCCAACGGAAGACCGAGTACCGAAAGTATAATTGTAATGACCACCAATCCTGCCATGGGAATACCCGCAGCCCCGATCGACGCCAGCAGTGCCGTCATAACCACGATAACCTGCTGCATGAGGCTCAGATCAATGCCGTATGCCTGGGCAATAAAAAGTACAGAAACACACTCATAGAGTGCAGTCCCGTTCATATTCACCGTGGCGCCAAGTGGCAGCACAAAGCTGGTGACCTTCTTGGATACCCCGCTTTTTTGCTCCACCGCCTCCATGGCAAGCGGCAATGTAGCGCTGCTGCTTGAAGTGGTAAATGCTGTCAGAAGTGGCACCGACATGGCCTTGATGTGGAGACGCGGTTTCACCCCTCCGATATACTTGAGCAACAATGGCAGAATCACAAATGAATGGAAAAGCAATGCAAGAATAACGGCAAGCATGTAAACACCCATCCGGCTGAAAATATTGACCAGATCGTGGGCCTGTTCTGCCACAATGCCCGATACAATTCCAAAAATTCCCAGGGGAGCAAACCGGATGATGAACATGGTGATGCGCATCATTACTTCAAATACGCCGTTGAAGCCTTTTTCAAGCGGGTTTTTGAAGCGGGGCCCTACTCTGGTAGCAAAAAATCCAAAAAGGATCGCAAAGAAAATAATTGACAACATGTCTGTTTCTGCCAGGGCCTGGAAAATATTGGTGGGGATGATATTCATCAGGGTATCTCCGAATGTGGATGCACCTGCTTCCAGCTCCACCGCATCTTCCGTAAGACCAAGATCTGCCCCGACGCCAGGCCTGAAGATATTGACTACCAAAAGCCCGATCACCGCTGCAATCAAACTGGTTGCCAGGTAATAACCAAAGGTTTTGGCACTCATGCGGCCCAGGTTCTGGGCACTTCCCAGCCCGAGAACCCCGGAAACAATGGAAGAAAAGATCAGGGGAGCAATAATCATTTGCAGTGCCCGCAAAAACAGGTCCCCCATCCAGGTCACATAGTCGACCTGTTCAGTAAAAAAGTATCCGAAAAGCACACTCAGAATCAGTGCGGCTAAAATCTGCCAGTGTAGTGCAATTTTTTTCATCCAGACAAATATTACAGGTTCGTATTGATTGGTAAATAAAGCCGCAATAATACAAAACTCCATTCAGAAATACCAAAAATATTTACCGGGCACCCTGATCCCCTGAAACACTGTCAGTCAATGATCCGGTAAAAATGTCATTTTGTCTGAAAAAAGGCCTTGCCAGGGAATGGTGTGGCTTTTGATTGCAAAATGTCAAAAAAATTATTATTTAAAACGTGTTCAGTTTTTGCATATGAATTTTGACCAGTTAACCATAAAATCACAGGAAGCGATACAGAAGGCACAGGAAGTGGCGGCAAGCCACCAGCAGCAGGCCATCGAAAACGGGCATCTCTTAAAAGGTATTCTGACCGTAGACGACAATGTGGCCCCCTATCTGCTGCGAAAAAACAGCATTCGCCTTACCACACTTCAACAGGCACTTAACAGGATTATCGAACGTTACCCGAAAGTGGCCGGAGGTGAGCCATACCTGGCCCAGTCAGGGAAGCATACACTGCAAACCGCCATGGGAAAAGCCAAAGACATGGGCGATGAATTCATCTCCATTGAGCATATACTGCTGGGGCTTGTTTCAGGATCTGATGATGTATCTCAGTTGTTGAAAGACAGTGGCCTGACAGAAAAGAACCTGAAAGAAGCCATTAAAGGCCTCAGGCAGGGCTCAAAAGTTGACAGTCAGTCAGCTGAAGAACGCTTCAATGCACTGAGCAAATATGCCAATAACCTCAACGACATGGCCTCCTCGGGCAAGCTTGATCCGGTGATTGGCCGGGATGATGAGATCCGGAGGATTTTGCAGATATTGTCAAGGCGGACAAAAAACAATCCGATCCTTCTGGGTGATCCCGGTGTCGGAAAAACAGCCATTGCAGAAGGCCTGGCTCACCGAATCATTAACGGGGATGTACCTGAAAATTTGAAAAGCAAAAAGATCTTTTCACTTGATATGGGTGCCCTCATTGCAGGTGCCAAATACAAAGGGGAGTTTGAGGAACGGATCAAGGCTGTTGTAAAGGAAGTTGTTGCGTCCGACGGTGAATATGTGCTTTTCATTGACGAGATTCATACACTGGTAGGTGCCGGAGCGGCCGGTGAGGGAGCCATGGATGCGGCAAACATCCTGAAACCCGCCCTGGCAAGAGGTGAACTGAGGGCCATTGGTGCCACCACCCTGAAAGAATATCAACGGTATTTTGAAAAAGACAAAGCACTGGAGAGGCGGTTCCAGACCGTTATGGTAGATGAACCTTCCAAACCGGATGCCATCAGTATTTTAAGGGGGCTGAAGGAACGATACGAAACCCATCACCAGGTAAGGATCATGGATGAAGCAATCATTTCAGCCGTTGACCTGTCTCATCGCTATATTACGGATCGCTTTCTGCCGGACAAGGCCATAGACCTGATTGATGAGGCTGCCTCCAAGCTCAGGCTGGAAATGAATTCGGTTCCGGAAGAACTGGACGAAGCAGACCGCAAGATTCGTCAGCTGGAGATTGAAAGAGAAGCCATTAAACGGGAAAAGGACGAGGCAAAACTCAAAGTACTGAACGAGGAACTGGCCAACCTGCGGGAAGAAAGAAACAAGATCAAAGCCAGCTGGGAAAGTGAAAAAGCGGTGGTGGATGAAATACAGCAAAACAAAGCTGCCATTGAGCAATACCGGTTTGAAGCAGAGCAGGCTGAGCGCAGTGGTGACTTCGGGAAAGTTGCAGAGATCCGTTATGGAAGGATTAAAGAAGCCGAAGAAAAGTTGCAGGAAATGCATAAAAAGCTGCAGGACATGCAGGCAGACTCACCACTCATCAAGAAAGAGGTTACCGCAGAGGATATTGCTGATGTGGTTTCAAGATGGACGGGCATTCCTGTAAGCCGTATGCTGCAGAGCGAAAGGGAAAAACTGCTGAAACTTGAGGATGAGCTGCACAAGCGGGTGGTCGGACAGGATGAAGCAATCACCGCGGTATCGGATGCAATCCGGCGCAGCCGTGCCGGATTGCAGGATCCAAAAAGACCTGTGGGGTCTTTTATTTTTCTGGGTACCACTGGTGTCGGAAAAACTGAGCTGGGAAGAGCCCTGGCTTCTTTTCTGTTCAATGATGAAAATGCCATGGTGAGAATTGACATGTCGGAGTACCAGGAAAGGCACGCCGTAAGTCGTTTGATCGGAGCACCTCCGGGATATGTGGGGTATGAGGAAAGCGGACAGCTTACTGAATCTGTTCGCAGAAAGCCTTATTCGGTGGTCCTCTTGGATGAGATTGAAAAGGCCCATGCCGATGTTTTCAATATATTGCTACAGGTGCTTGAAGATGGCAGGCTGACAGATAACAAAGGCCGTACAGCTGACTTCAAAAACACCATCATCATCATGACCTCTAATATCGGGTCTAACCTGATCCAGGAGCGGATGGAGCAATTAAGCGATGAAAACCGTGAAGAGGTGATCAAAGACACCAAAGGTCAGGTCATGACTTTACTGAAAAAAACCATCAGGCCGGAATTTTTGAATCGGATTGATGAGATCATTATGTTCAACCCGCTTACCAGGGAGGAGATCCGTGAAATTGTCCGTTTGCAGCTGAATTACGTACACGGCCTGCTTGAAAACAAAAGCATGGATATCGAGGTGAGTGAATCAGCCATCGATTGGATTGCAGCTGCCGGCTTCGACCCCCAGTTTGGTGCCCGTCCGCTGAAACGTGTCATACAACGTAGTATCCTGAACAAATTATCTGTGGAGATGCTGGCAGGAAAAATCCCTGACGGATCCACTGTCCTGGTTGACAAAGAAGGAGAAGAGCTCAGTTTTAAAGTCCGTCAAAAATAGTACTTTTGTGAAAAACCAGGGCTTTTGAACTTTCCTCTCTTTATAGCCGGCAGGATGGGCGGTTCCGGAAACGGAAAGAGCTTTACCTCCCTGATCAGGAAGATTGCCATTTTGAGCATATCCCTTGGTCTGGCCGTGATGATCATCTCCATGGCAGTAGTAACCGGGTTTCAGGAAGAGATCCGCGATAAGGTGATCGGATTCGGTGCGCACATACAGATCACCAATTACGACTTCAACATATCTTATGAGCCCCAGCCAGTCAGCTCACAACAGGATTTTTTGAATGACGCAGAGCAGCTCGACGGGGTGAGGCATATACAGACCTTC
>PWIY01000243.1 GCA_003560215.1 Bacteroidales bacterium
CAATGGCCAGTTTCATTGCGGGAATTGCCGGTTCGGTATGGCCGGTCTTCAGTCCTTTTGTGGGCGTGCTGGGCACCTTCATGGCAGGCTCCAATGCCGTTTCCAACATGCTGTTCACCCTGTTTCAATATGCCGTGGCAGAAGAGTCAGGCTTCCCGCCGCTGCTGATTGTCAGCATGCAGAATGTGGGCGGGGCTATTGGCAACATGGTAGGCGTGCACAACATTATCGCTGCCTGCGCCACCGTTGGACTGACCGGGCTGGAAGGCGAGCTGCTCAAAAAAAACATCATCCCGGTGATAATCATGGGTCTCATGGTCGGCATCATCGGGATGATGGTAGCGTAAAGACCGGGAAAACCGGCAAGTTCGGAATTATTTCCGGATATACTCAAACTCCACGTCAATCGTGACCTTGTCTCCTGCAAGCTCGAAGAGGTGAATGTGCTCCTTAACCTGCCTTGATTCCATTTGGGTAGGTATAAAAGCAAATGAATCAAGCAATTCAGGATCGTCATCTCCCTCCAGCCTCACGTAAAGATCCAGTTTCCAGGGAGTATTGGTCATGGGCAAAGAGTTGTGCCACAAAAATGACTCCATGGGGAGTTCCGGATTTTCAGGGAGCACCATGGGGGGCAGGGTCTGGTAATCACCAAACCAGGTATAGGGATCCGCAGCAGGCCCCATCAGCCAGATGATCTCCGTGCTTTTTTCAGGGTGCTCCGGAAGTGACTCCATGAGCGTTTCATCCATATCTTTGATGACGATCCGTCTGAACATCCGGCGGGAAGCAATCAGGTATTTCTCTTTTGTGTCGGTAGAGCCATCTTCGCCCGTTACAGTCAGCTTTGCCCGGAACTTGTAAGAAAGTGCATTTCCCTGAATGTCGGGGGTAAAAACCGGGTTCTCTTTTGTGCTGACGGCAGAACCGCCGAATTCCCATAAATAGGATTCAGCATTTTCACTCAGGTTGACAAATAAAATGGGCTCTCCGTCCTCAAAAATTTCTTTTCCCACTGCAAAATCAGCTACGGGAGGTTCGGGAAGTTCAGTTTCCTGTTTTTCGTCACAGCCAGCTGCCAGGAAAAGACATAGCATACAAAAGATAAGATAGTTTCTTGGTTTCATAGTCATGTAATTTAATTGTGATTTTCGGGTTTTGGCAGACCCAAATTTTTTCCTTACATAAAAGATAAAGCTTGCCAGAATAATTTTTGTATTTTGCTCCATTAATGGCCATGAAGTGTGCCAAAAACACTATGATACTAAAAACAAGGCTTTTGTGGAATACTACAGCTGTCAGTGTGCAGTAGGAGTGTTCGTGCCTGAACACCAGTTGTACGAAAGCGGACAGTACAGTTTCATGCCCCGTATTGCCTGGTCTTTTTCTGGGTGTCTTTCCTTGCATGACGCCCGGCTGGTTCACTATTTTCTGCGAAATATTAGTGCTATGGCTGGTGGAAACAGCAACCACCCGCCACTTAAGGGCAGAACCAATTCCTAATCCTCAATAAAGTGCAGCCTGAAATTCATGAATCAGGAAAAATATGTTTTACCCCACTAATTTAAGTGGGCGTAATGAGCAAAATCATGTAATTTTGATGGAAATACCAGGTCTGTTTACTCACATCAAAAAAAATCAGTAACAAAGCAGATTTACACCAGGAGCTAAACAAATGAGCGATATAACCACCTGGCCCGGCAAACCTTACCCGCTGGGCTCAATCTACGACGGCAAAGGGGTGAACTTCGCCCTGTTTTCCGAAAACGCCACCGCCGTTGAACTATGTCTTTATGACGATAACGGAGAAGAAACCCACCGCATCCCCGTCACCGAGCGCACACACAACCAATGGCATGTGTACATCCCGGGGCTCAAACCCGGGCAGCAATACGGATACCGTGTGGACGGACCCTACGAACCTGAGAATGGACACCGGTTCAACCCGAACAAGCTTTGTATTGACCCGTATGCCAAAGCACTCAGCGGCATAGAAAAGTGGGATGATTCTTTGTTTGGTTACAAGGTGGGCGACTCCGGCAAAGACCTTTCTTTCAGTGAAAGTGACAGTGCCCCTTATGTACCTAAAAGCGTGGTGATCGACGACCAGTTCGACTGGCACGGAGACACACAGCTGAAGATCCCGCTGAATAAAACCGTGATCTATGAGATGCATGTCAAGGGGTTCACCAAAAGGTTCCCGGGCATCCCGGAAGAGATCAGGGGCACCTACGCAGCCCTGCGGCACCCGGACGTCATCGCTTACCTGAAGGGCCTGGGAGTGAATGCCGTGGAACTCATGCCGATTCATCACTTCATCCACGACCACCACCTGGTCAAACAAGGACTGTCCAACTACTGGGGGTACAACAGCATCAATTTTTTTGCACCCCATCCGGAATACTCTGCCAGCAGCAACACCGGGGTAGAACAGATCTATGAGTTCAAAAACATGGTCAAATCGCTGCACGAAGCCGGCATTGAGGTGATTCTGGATGTGGTTTACAACCACACCGGTGAGGGCAATGAGCTGGGTCCGACCTTGTGCTTCCGCGGCATCGACAACGCGGCATATTACCGGCTCCAAAAAGATGACAGGCGCCATTATATGGATTATACCGGAACCGGGAACACCCTGAACACCGTACATCCGACCATTCTGCGGCTGATCATGGACAGCCTGCGTTACTGGGTAACCGAAATGCATGTGGACGGGTTCCGCTTTGACCTGGCCTCAGCCCTGGCCAGGGAGTTCAGTGATGTGGACAAATGGGGGTCGTTTTTCGACGTGCTGCATCAGGATCCAATTCTGTCGCAGGTCAAACTCATCGCTGAACCATGGGATGTGGGTGAAGGCGGTTACCAGGTTGGAAACTTTCCGCAGGGATGGATGGAATGGAACGGGCATTACCGGGATGTGATGCGGGATTTCTGGCGTGGAGAACGCCAGAAACTTGGCGACTTTGCCTGGCGGCTTACCGGGAGTTCCGATCTGTATTATGACGACTGGAGGCGTCCCGTGGCAAGCATCAACTTCATCACGGCCCACGACGGTTTTACCATGCGGGATCTTGTATCCTACAATGAAAAACATAACATGGCCAACGGCGAAAACAACCGCGACGGTGAAAGCCATAACCGCTCATGGAATTTCGGAGTGGAGGGTCATACCGACGATCCTGAGATCAACCACCAGCGAAAAAAACAAGTGAGGAATTTCCTGAGTACTTTGATGCTCTCACAGGGCATCCCCATGCTGCTGGCCGGTGACGAACTGGGGAGAACCCAGCACGGGAACAACAACCCCTATTGCCAGGACAACGAAACGTCCTGGATAGACTGGGAGAACACAGACAAGGATTTGACGGAGTTTACAGCTCAGCTTATCCGCCTGAGGATGGACCACTACGTCTTTACCCGGAAAAAATGGTTCAAATACAAACCGGTCAACGGCAGCAAGGTAAAAGACATAGAATGGTTCCGCCCGGACGGAAATATCATGACCATTCACGACTGGGAAAACGGCGGAGATCAGGCCATCGGAGTGTATCTTTCAGGCGACGGCATACCCGGCAAGACCTCAGATGGGAAAGAACTCAAAGACGATGATTTTTATGTGATCTTCAATGCACACCACGAACCACTCACTTTCCACATTCCCCCTAAAGATTTTGGCGGCCCCTGGAACCTGGTTATGAATACGGAAAACGGCAGGTTTTATGATAAGGATCAGGAAAAACTGCAGCCTGGTGATGCGCTCAGGGTAGGTGAACGCTCTGTGGTACTGCTGCAAAGTCCAAGAAACCAATAATCACCACAACCATGCAGGCAGCTCTTTCGGCAAGAATGCAGGGGGTTAATTTCCCCCCTGATTCAGACCCACGGGTCCGGGTTTGGGCCCCATTTGCCCGCAAACTCATCATGGAGGTTGAGGGGAAAGACGGATTTTCCCTTCAAAAAAAAGATTATGGTTTCTGGGAAGCCGCATGTCCCGGTCTGGAAGCCGGAGACCGGTACATGTTCCGTGTCAACAACAAGGGCCCTTTCCCGGATCCCGCCTCCCTGTCACAGCCAGACGGGGTGCACGGATTCTCTGAATGCCTTGACCTGCAGAAGATTCGGGAAATCCGGGACAGGAACTGGCAGGGACTGTCGCTTCAGGAATTGATCATCTACGAACTGCATGTGGGTACCTTTACCCCGGAAGGCACCTTTATGGCGGCAGCCGGAAAACTCGACCACCTGGCCGACCTGGGTATCAATGCCGTGGAAATCATGCCGGTGTCGGCTTTCCCCGGTTCACGAAACTGGGGCTATGACGGGGTCTTCCCCTACGCTGTGCAGCAGTCTTACGGCGGGCCGAAGGAATTTGCCAAGCTGATTGAGTCCTGCCACCGGAAAGGCATTGCCGTCATCCTGGATGTGGTATACAACCACCTGGGGCCGGAGGGGAATTACCTGGGAGCATACGGGCCATATTTCACGGGAAAATACACCACCCCGTGGGGAAAGGCCATAAATTTCGATGATGCCTGGTGCGATGGGGTCAGGAATTATTTTCTGGAAAACGCCATAATGTGGCTTCGCGATTTTCATGTGGACGGTTTGCGCCTGGATGCGGTTCATGCCATCAAAGACATGAGTCCCAGGCATTTCCTGCGCGAACTCAGTGAACATGTGAATGCGTTCAATGAACAGACCGGTGGCCGGCACTTTCTCATCGGAGAATGCGACCTGAA
>PWIY01000384.1 GCA_003560215.1 Bacteroidales bacterium
GTTTATACCAATACAAGGTTCGCTTAGAGAAGACGAACAATATTGGTATACTGTTCGTTATGTTTTTAGGGACGGACATAGAACTAAAACAGCGTTTCCAAAGCAATCCACAACTACAAATTTAATACGACAAGTTGAGCTAAAGATTAATACAGTAGATGACGTTGATGGTCGTAAGGCAGAAATAGAGATTTTTAGAAGAAGGTCTGACGGTAATTTCTTTTATATCGATAGAATAAGACCTGATGATAACGAAGAGATTGTCGAATATATTGATGATGGTAAGGCCAACATTAGTGTTTTATCTGATGAAAATTATATATGGTCTGAATCACACCAAGCACATGAAATTGTAAGGGATCGTTATGTCCGCGGTAATCTTGAATATTCAGAAAAAGATTATAACAGTAATTCTACTGTTGAGTTGAAGGCGATAGATGAAGATGGTATACCACCTAATGTAGCTGTAAGTATATTTACTAGACCTAGATTTGAAGATGGCACCGAATCTTATTTTAAAGAGATAGACACACAAACAACAGAAGAACAAAGTGTTGTAGAAATAGACCATCAAGAGTTTACTTCTGAGAGAGACATTAAAGAAATCGGCTATTATGCTAGTTTTAATGAAGTAGAAAGATCGGATGAGCAAGTAATAAGGTTTGATTCTAATGAGATTTATAATTCATTTATTCCGTCTATAGCAACTTCTGGAGATGAAGTCGAAGATAAACCAGAAGACCCCCATGTGTTTGTTGGTTTTAAACACATACAAAGATCAGTTGTTTTTGATGCTGGTGAGGGTGCTTATTTTATAACCAATAGAGTATTTGATGAAGATTGGAATACAGATGAAGAAATAAGATCAATACCGGTTGAAAAGGAAGGGCCGTTTACACAATCAGAAATGGATGCAAAAGATTTTGATGATGTGTTTCCTGTTTATATAGAAGTAGATCTTTTTAATGGCAATAATGCACTTATTTATAAAAGGAAATTTAAGGCTAGCATTGAAGAAGAAAAATTTGGTTCTGTTGTGTATGAGTTAGCTTGGGCTAATGGATTGGCCGAATATGCAAGAAGTAGAACCCTTGAATTTTTTGTTAATGAGATTAGAGACGATGTAGGGATAGCTTCTAGTATTTTAGATAGACAACAAATAGAAGATTCTATTATTAGAATTACTTCTGTATTAGACAACACAAGAAACTTTTCAGATTATATAACAATAGGAGAAGATGACCCTTTAGTTGATGTCATCGTCTCTCCACACCCAAATTCTAGATTATATTTGGTTTGTGAAAGAGACACTGTTTTATCTGATATCGATTCTTCCAGTATCACACAATATGATGTAAAGGATAATTGGTTTAATATAAGCGATGAAGAAGCGGTTGAATATTTTCAATATACTTTTAATTCTATAATAAATAATATTAAATATGTAAAAGACGAAAACCCACAAGAAATAACACAAAATGTTTCTGGGCAAAATATTATAGTTTATAAATATGATGATTATGTGCAACAAGCAATACCTGAAGTTCAACTAGACGACGGAATGGCGGTATTTTTGGAATCGTTTAGGAATGAATCTGATAATAGGGAAGTAACACACAACCCCTTTAATGAAAGAGTGCGTAGAGGGTTTAGGGATTGGGTTCTTAATCCGGCTAATATTTATGAAACAATAATTGAAAAACAAGAGTTGCAGAATTTTTCAAGCAACCAACCTAATCAGTTGATATGGAGTGAGCCGTTTATATTAGGAACAGAACAATCTGGAACAAGAACATTTAATTTTGAATCTGTTATTGACATTAGTAGAGATTATGGCGGAATTGTAGATATAAGATACATACAGAATCAATTGCTTGTGTTCTGTGAAAGAGGATTAGCCTTTGTAAATGTTGGAGAGGTTCTGACTGAACAACCCTCAGGGCAGACTTTTGTAGATTCGAGCAGGTTCTTGACTGGATTCCAATGGATATTGAAGAATATACCTAGAATTGAAAGGAACAGTATCGTCGAATTTGAACACCAATTGTTTTTTAGTGACGGCCTTGATATTTGGACATACAACCAAGAAGGACTTCAGAATGTATCTCTTGGCTATATTGATCTTGCGAGCGACGCAACTTTATATGGAGCCATTGACCCATTAAACAAAGAATATTTGTTGTATGATGGTGAGAATACATGGGCTTATAGTTTTGAAAGTGGTGAATTTATGGGGCCGTATACTTACTCTATAGATGCACAGACAAACACAAAAGACAAACTTTTTACAGTTACAGATTCAAGGCTTGTTCAACATAATAAAGGAAACACATTTAATGGTCAAGAGTATGATACTATAATTGAATCTGTATCTAATGATCTAGAAGAACCAAGCTTAAGAAAGTTATTCAGAAAATTTTTCATCGATGTAGAAGGAGATGGTGGTGTTGAATTTTCTTATGGAAAGGAATATTAAAACTTTCATGATGTTAATCTTTCTGAAATGAAAGTGAGGAATGGTTATTATAATGTAGGAGTTAGTAAAAATGAAATCAATACACCCAGAATATTTTGGAGATTTAAAACTAGAGCAGAAAATTTTGTTTTGAAAATGGTTTCATTTGTATATTTGTTGAGAAGAAGAAGATAATACTTGACTTTTAATAAAATTTTTAGTATATTATATAAATAACCATAAACGGAGGTAATATGGCCGGAACACAAGGAAGCAAAACAAAAACAAAGATGAAACTTAAATACGAAATCATAAATAAGGAGGATAAAGAAAATGGCTGATGGTGTCGCTTTAATGATAGAAGAAGGCTCTGATAGAGATACAATTGACGGTGAAGGATATAATTGGGCCGTTATTAACAATCAAGGTGGTCCGTCTACACCAATGCTTGATGTTAGTGCCAATCAGGCTAGTTTTAGTCGTAGCGGGAATGAACTAACTCTTCAAACCACTGAAGATATTGAATATGAAGCCCCCACTGATCAGACTGTTGATAGTATAGAGCTTTATATTTATTATGATGAAGATAATATTACAACTAAACAAATGATTGGCGAAGCAACAGACCTAGGAATTAATTTGCTTGAAGAGCAGATTCTTAGAATCACCGAATTGACAGTAACAGTAACAGATTAAATAGGAGGATAAAATGGCACAAGGAGCAGCAGCGCTTTTTTATGAAGGCGCAACTAACTATGGATTTGAAAATATGTTTGTGGAAGTAGAACTGGCCCAAGAAGGGTGGGTAGAAGTTGATAGCGCCTATAGTCAAAATGATCTTAGTTATTCAAGAGGAAATAATTATGTCGATGCCGACATAAGTGCAGATTATACTAATGATAGCGGTAATAATCAAGAAGCAACAAGAGCTAGGGTTTCGTTGGGAGACCAAGGCCCAGTGGAAATTATATTCCCGGAAGCTGACATTTCAGGTTCCCCCATTACATTAGAACCCGGACAGATACTTAGATTTACGCAGATTCGTTGCACATTTAATTATTAATTATGAATTGGTTACAGGCAAGTTTACGGTTTTTTACAAGCCTTCAGCGCCAAAAACTTGAAGGTATTGTAACAGAAGAAAGGTTTAATAATCTACCTGAAGAAACACAAAACGATATTATATATCTGTTTAGTAGAGTTACATCTGAAACTTCTAGACAGAGCATGGATGTGTTATATGATTATCTCATACGTGCCGTATTGTTTGATGGTCTTGTTAAGGTGTTTAGGGTTAATCAAGGCGAAGACTTTGATATGATTATTGAACGAGAACCGGAAGATGATTATACCGGTTATATAATTGTTGCAAGAGAAAACCAAACAAACAAAAAACTTTCTGAACCAAAAGAAGGGTCAATAGATGAAGAACAAGAGATTTCCTTTGTTGATTTAGATTTAGAAGCAGGTGAATTTTATAAAGTAAGAGTACAACTAGAGGAAGATGATGGAACAGGAGATACAACAGGGGAGGGTTTGTCTCTTTTAGCGTCAATTTACTTTGTGGTTGTGTTGAATATTGATGAAGAATAATGGCTTTAAAATCGGCAGAAGTAAAAAAGTTAAGGGCTTTAGATGCGTCTATTGATAAGATTCGTGCGCTCGGTGTATATATTAGGCGTTTGCCCATACGATTTAAATTTGCCAATTTTAATAAACAAGTCAATAATTCTCTTGAAGTAGACACATCAATATCTATAGGAGCTTTAATATCTCTAAACACCGAAGTTTCTAGTTCATATTCTACTCAAGAAGTTGTTGTTTATGCATCTGTAGATTCTGGCGTTTCTACATCCATTGTTATATTATCCGACGAAAATGTGTTTAGGTCTGCAGATACATTTGTTTCTGTATCGTCTGAATATGAAGCCTTTGTTGGATTAATACCCGATCAAGTTGAAACGACAGTTAATATTGAATCAAGTTATTTTACAGAAGATGTTGTTAATTTTGTGGAATATAATACTGAATCCAACGTACAATTATCTGTCGATGATCAACTTATAATACCACAAGAGATTTACAACACACAAGCTAATACCTCTTTGGGTTTGTCTTATGATGTTTATTCAGAAATAGAACCTAATGTTAATATAGGTTCAACATCAAATTATGTAACAACAGTAATAATGCCTTAATGAATGAGCGACAGAAGATCATACAAAGCCAAGGATATATATCTTTCCAAAA
>PWIY01000361.1 GCA_003560215.1 Bacteroidales bacterium
CCGAGCGTTATTCCGTGGAGGAGTGTGTGAGAATGTGCGCGGAGGTGGTGGTGCCGGTGGTGAGTTGGAAGGTGGAGGGTAAAAGGTAGAAGTTGGAAGGTAGAAGCTCGAAGCTCGAAGCTCGAAGTTGGAAGCTCGAAGCTCAAAGCTCAAAGAAAAAAGAAAGCAGGTGGTGGAAGGTGTTGGAATTTTTGCTATATTACTTGTCTTTATGCAGACTGGGGCAGTGAAGTGTTCCGTCGGCAAACTGAAGTACCCATCAATCAATAAAACCATTGAAAACCTGACATGACCACCCTTCGGTTTATGATGCTGTTCTTGTTTGCAATCCCTTGCCTCTCGGCATCCGGAGGGGAGTATTATTGGGTTGGGGGGTCAGGGAACTGGTCTGAGATCAGCCACTGGGCAACCAGTTCGGGCGGCAGCACCTTTCATTCAGTGGTGCCCGGGATCAATGATACCGTTTATTTCGATGCCAACTCCGGATTTACCGAAGGCAACAACACGGTAACGATCAATACCAGTGCCACCTGCCATACGATGATCTGGGATGAAGCCCCCAATCAGCCGGTGCTTGAAAATATAGATGGGATGCACATCAGTGTGTATGGCTCCCTTGCTTTGCAGGAAGCCATGACCATTGACGATCATAATTTAAAGTGGAACTTCCGGGCCACCCGGGAAGGAAACACCATCAAAACCAGCGGCCATCAATTATATGAAGTAGAATTCAACGGAAGCGGCGGGGAGTGGTCGCTGACCGATGAATTATCGGTAAGATTCCACATCACGCTGGCAGAAGGAAGCCTCTATACCAATGACCAGAAGGTCGAGGCCAGGGGGCTTTCCCTTATTGGCGGGAGGCCACAAGAGCTTCACATGGGCAGCTCAGAGATTACACTTGATCAAAGTTTCTGGGCCCAAAGTTTTTTTGGCGGGCCCAATCAGACCAGGATTTATTTGGAGGAATCTGTCCTGAATATCAACCATGGGAGCTTCCGGTTGGAGTACACTCCTGAAGTGTTTGACCCCGGCACATCCACCATCAACATATATAGCGATGGTGCCCTGAGTGCCAACCTTTGGGGCAGGGAAACCAGTTTTCACGAAGTGGTTTTTCATGACAACGGATTCATTCGGGGGAGTAGCACGTTTGAACGGCTTGTTTTCTCGCCCGGAAAAACCTATCAACTACAGGCCCATCATACCCAAACCATTTTGGAGGAGATCAGCCTGGAGGCTCCGCCCTGTACAAGTCCGATCTTTATCAGAAGCAACCAGATGCACGCCCCGGCATACCTTCAAAAAGAAAGCGGAACAGTGGATGGCAAAAATCTGGTGTTGCAGGATATTCATACACGGGGAGATGCCACTTTTAATGCAGAGGTCTCTGTTGACCTGGGGAACAACGATGGCTGGCTGTTTACTTCAGCCGATCCCACCGATTACTATTGGATCGGGGGCGAAGGAAACTGGTCGGATGGCAGCAACTGGTCGCTTTCTTCCGGCGGGGAACCTGCCGATTGCATCCCCACAGCTTTCGACAATGTGTTTTTTGATTCCGAATCCGGATTCACCACCGAAGCCAATGCTGTTGAAATTAACGGTACGGTTTTCTGTAACAACATGAACTGGAGCGAGGCCGCGGGCCATCCCGAAATAAAAATCCTCCATGGAGGGGTAAATACAATCCATGTTTTTGGGTCACTGGCTTTGCAGGAAGCCATGAACGTTGACGATTATAATTTAAAGTGGAGCTTCCGGGCCAGCGAGGGGGGGCAAACCATCAAAACCAGCGGCCAGCAATTATCCGAGGTAGAATTCATTGGAAGCGGCGGTGAATGGTCGCTGACCGATGAGTTATCAGTAAGAAATAACATCACGCTGACAGAAGGAATCTTCCGCACCAATGACCAGGAGGTTTACGCCAGGGGTTTTGCGATTCAGGGCGGACAGCCGCAAGAACTTCACCTGGGCAACTCAGAGGTTACATTGAATCGAAATTTCAATTTTTATGATTTTTTCGGTGGTGCAAGCCAAACCAGGATTTACCTGGAGGAAAGCGTCATTCATATTACGAATTATGACTTCAGGCTGGGTTACCCTCCCGAAGTGTTTGACGCCGGCACATCCACCATCAACCTTTATGGCGAAGGCACCCTACAGGCTGTCCTGCAGGGCCGGGGAAGCAGTTTTCACAATGTTGTTTTTCATGAAAACGGAACCATTTTCGGAACCAACAGCTTCAACAGCCTTGTTTTCTCTCCCGGGAAAATCTATCAACTGCAAGCCAATCATACACAAACCATTGTGGAGGAGGTCAGCCTGGAGGCCCCGCCCTGTACAAGTCCGATCTTTATCAGAAGCAACCAGATGCACGCCCCGGCATACCTTCAAAAAGAAAGCGGTACGGTGGATGGCAAAAACCTGGTGTTGCAGGATATTCATGCCATGGGAGATGCCACTTTCCATGCAGAAGTTTCCGTTGACCTGGGGAACAACGATGGCTGGCTGTTTACTTCAGGGGATCCCACCGATTACTATTGGATCGGGGGCGAAGGAAACTGGGCGGATGGCAGCAACTGGTCGCTTTCTTCCGGCGGTGAACCTGCCGACTGCATCCCTACGGCTCTGGACAATGTTTTTTTTGATTCCGAATCCGGATTCACCTCCGAAGCCAATGCTGTTGGAATTGATGGCGCGGTTTTTTGTAACAACATGAGCTGGAGCGATGTCCCGGGCCATCCCGAAATAAACGTCTTCCATGGAGGACAAAACACAGTCCATGTTTTCGGATCTCTGGCTCTGCAGGAAGAAATGAATGTTGACGATTATAATTTATCGTGGAGCTTCCGGGCCAGCGAGGAGGGTCAAACCATCAAAACAAGCGGCCATCAATTATCCGGGGTTGCATTCAATGGCGAAGGCGGTGAATGGTCGCTGACCGATAAGTTATCAGTAAGAAACAACATCACGCTGACAGAAGGAAGTTTTCGCACCAACGACCAGGAGGTTTACGCCAGGGGTTTTGCGATTCAGGGCGGGCGGCCGCAAGAGCTTCACCTGGGCAGCTCAGAGGTCACACTGAACCGATCATTTGACGCCTATACGTTTTATGGCGGGGACAATCAAACCAAAATTTATCTTGGGCAAAGCGTCATCAACATTATGTCGAATGACTTCAGGCTGGGGCATGTTCCTGAAGTGTTTGACGCCGGCACATCCACCATCAACATGCACGGGAATGGCACCCTGCAGGGCCGGGAAAGCAGTTTTCACAATGTTGTTTTTTTTGAAAACGGAATCATTCGGGGGAACAACACCTTCAACAGCCTTGTTTTTTCTCCCGGCAACACCTACCAACTGGAAGCCAATCATACACAAACCGTTTTACAGGAACTGGAAGCCAAAGGCAATCCTTGCTTCATCACCAACCTCTCTTCAAATATTGCCGGACAACAGGCCACCATAGAAATGCATGCGCCAGATACCCTGATTGTTGATTTCATCATGCTCCGGGATATACAGGCCACAGGGGGAGCCACATTTATCGGTGCTCCCAATACAACAAACCTTGCAAATAACTCCGGATGGGACTTTACCACCACTCCGGGTGATTATATTTTTGGGTTCGGATCCGACCGCAGGCTCGATTGCGATGAAATGCCCTATTTGATTACCACAGAATCATTCAATCCCAACCCGGGAACAACCTTTCTTTGGAATGACAACAGCAGCGGAAGTGAACTGCTGGCACATGAGTTTGGCCAGTATCACATCCTGGTTGCCTATGCCGAATCCTGCTATATCCGGGACACGCTTGAGCTGATTGAACCGCCCATACCGGAGGTGGATCTGGGTCCGGATGTTTATCTTGACCCGGGAGAATCAGCATCTCTTGAGGCAGAACAGGATGAAGATTACAGCTATCTCTGGTCAACGGGAGAAACCACACCAGGCATCGAAGTATCCGAGCCGGGCCAGTACTGGGTTTCTGTCATCAATGCATACAGCTGCGAAGCCCGGGACACGATATGGGTTTTCACGACCCCCGAGGTGGTTACAAGCATTCCGGAAGACATTACATCTTCCTCAGCCATACTTGGAGGTGAGGTTTTATCGGATGGCGGTGCAGGCATCACCGAAAGAGGTGTGTTCTGGGGAACCGATCCCGACCCGGCAGAAAACGGCACACGGCACCAGGAAGGGGACGGAGTGGGCGATTTCTCATACCTGCAGGATGGCCTGCAGCCCAATACCACGTATTATGTCGTAGCTTATGCGGAACATGCATCCCTCCTTGTTACCGGCAACACAAAATCTTTTACCACCCTGGTCGATATCCCGGTGGTGGAAACTGCTGACCCATCAGATGTTTTAGCCACATCAGCTGTGGTAGGTGGACATATAAATTATGATGGCGGGATGCCAATTACCGAAAGAGGGGTCTACTGGAGCACCGATTCTGATCCGGCCGAAAACGGAACCCGCCTGCCTATGGGAGATGGCGACGGGGATTTCTCCCAAAAACTGGAAGAATTAAGCCCCAATCAGTTGTATTATTATGTGGCTTTTGGCACCAATGATGAAGGAACGGGTTTTGGAGAAATCAAATCTTTTACCACGCTAACCACAATTCCCGAAGTCATCACCTCCATCCCCACTGACATCGAAGCTCATTCTGCCACACTTGGAGGAGAGGTC
>PWIY01000397.1 GCA_003560215.1 Bacteroidales bacterium
GACAGGGCGGTTAAGGCCATTTTTGAAGAAGATGCCATCCTTTATACGCTCACTGTGGATGTTGAAGGTGAAGGAACAGTTGAGCCTGAGGCAGGAGTTCATGAGTTCGTGGAAGGTGTGGAAGTAGACCTTGTGGCGCATCCTGATCCGGGTTGGGCATTTGTTGAGTGGATCGGGGATGTATCAGACAGGGACTCACCGGAAACCTCTGTTGTGATGGACGGCAACAAAGAAGTAAAGGTGGTGTTTGAAGAGGCAAGTATGTTTGAGCTGGTTGATCAGGATCCCCAGGGGCAGACGACATTTAATCTCCTGCACTTTATTACCGGGGATGAAGTGGTGGGAGCGCGGTCACTTTTCCAGTGGAATGACGGGGGAGACCTCTATCATTCAGAAGATGGTGGTGAAAACTTCGAACCATCCAGGGAGTACGTAGCTCCGCTTCGCGGCAGTTTTAGTTTTGTGGATGAAAAGACAGGTTATGTGGTTGGACACCGATCAGCTTTTGGGATCAGTATGTTTATTGGGAAAACTGAAGATGGCGGCAGGTCCTGGGGCAATCTTTCCGACCGGGATCTGAGCAACCTGCGCGAGATCATGCCGGTGAACCGGGACGCCGGTAATGTGGCGGCCACCACCGACGGAAAAGTGTTTTTTGTGACCGGCGGAAGCGAAGGCCCGCCCAGGATATATGCGTCTTTGGACGAAGGCAAAAGCTGGGAGGTCACTGAGGAAGGAACCCCATTTTACACATGGTCTATGGGAGTAGCCGGTGACAGGCCGTATGTGGCGTCCCTGTCAGGATTTATGTATAACAGCCAGGGGAGTCACTGGGATCAAATGGATGCCCCATGGGATGATGAAGGAGGTTATGAGTTGGTTTGCCTGACGTTTGCTTCCCTCGATGATGGGTGGGCCCTGGTGGAAAACACCAATGCGGCCGACAACCGGTTGACACTTTACCGGACAACCAACGGGGCACAGGACTGGGTGGAAGTCAGTCAGGCTCCGGGAGACGACCGTACGGTCGTTTTTCCAAGACAACGAGGGTTAATCCGGCATGAGGATAAATTGTTTGGTACGGCCACCGTAGAACTGGAAGGTGAATCGGACCGGGTTTATGTGGTTTATAGCAAAGACGGTGGTGAAACATGGACCCATGACATCTGGAATGAGCATGGATCCCGAAGTATCCGCCTGATCAATGCCGCCGGAGAATTAAGGGTTTACTCCTTAACGAGCAACCGGATCGATATTGGTTATTATGGAGTTTATCAGGGCTTTTAGGGGTTTACCTGTTTCCGGAGGCTTAAGCCATTGTTTTTCAGCCTGATTTGTTTGCCGGGGATGGAGTCCCCGGTATAGATAATAACTGTTCAATTGTGGATATGAAGTGTTCGCTATCGTTCACTTTTTGCCTGCTTTGAAATTTTGACAAAAGTTGTAAAAAACTATAAAACAGTCTTTTAAGGTTTTTGGCACGCGTTTGGATACTAAGAGGGTGAAGACGAAAAAAATAAACAAAAAAAATAACCCATTAACCCTCTGAGTCATGAAAACAAGAATCATCATCACCGCAGCCATCATCTTTTTCACCGCAAGCATTGCCAGCAGCCAGTCAGTGCTTACGTTTACCACAACCCACGGCGTGGAGCTTACCCAGCCTGTTCAGCCTGAAGAAGCCCCTGACGCAGCTCCCGCACTTGAATCGGAAATCATCGACTGCAACAGCCCTTGTGTTTCCTACAAGCATTTTGACATTACCAGATTCAGTGCTCCTGAAGTTGAAGAGCCACTTCCGTTTGACATGGAGAATATGCTTGGTTCAATTGACTGGTAAAGCAACGGCTCCCTGAAATACTTTTTCTGTTTGTGTTGGTTTGGATGCCCGCCGGATTTCCCGGCGGGCATTTTTTGCATGTTTGCCAAGCATTGTCTGTTGCGGGCTTTATTGAATCCATCGGTGAAGTCATTTGTACTATGGTAGGGATTTATTTTAAAATGTGTATTTTTGGTTTAACCATGTCGGTGATGCATTGACCTGGGTGAAATATTTTTCTTGCCTGCCTTGGGTTGGCCAGCATGTTTCCTCTCGTTGATTGCACTTTCTGTAAAATGTTTTCATTTTCATTTTAATTTTTATCACGTATGATGATTTCTACTGTTTTCAGATTTAAAGTATTGGCTTTGGCGGTGCTGGCCGTGCTGTTGCCGGTTCATTCGGCAATGAGCAGTGACCCGGTTAAAGACGCCCTGGATACTCCTGCCAGGCAACAGCGCCTTACCGAGTTTGCCGAAATTGCCAGGGAAAGATCCCGAAATGATCGCCTGGAAGCCCTTCGCCTGGCGGAAGAAAAAGGCTGGCCGGAATATATAAAAACTGCTGATGGGGTAATTTCCGAATTACAGCGACTGGATGCGGGAGGCTTGCCGGTCTATTACACCACCCACAATGTGGTGGCTGCAGCTTCCATAAGTACCGATCAGCTGTGGCCCGGTGGTTCAACGGGCTTAAACTTGAGTGGATCTTCTTCCTTTATGGAAGGTCGCCTCGGGATGTGGGACTCGGGGCGGGTCAGGGTCACCCACCGGGAGTTTGCAGGACGCATTCAAATCATGGATGATCCTTCCAGTACAACCGCCCATGCCACCCATGTGGCGGGAACCCTGATTGCTGCCGGGGTTGACCCTGAGGCAAAGGGTATGGCTTTTGAGGCACCTTCGCTGAAGGTTTGGGACTGGAGCGATGACGCGGCTGAAATGGCTGAGGCAGCCCCGGAGCTTTTGGTATCCAATCATTCTTACGGAGCCATAACCGGCTGGCGTTATAATTCAGACCGGGATGGTACCGCCGATGATCCCAACTGGGAATGGTGGGGAGATATCAACATCAGCAGTTACGAAGATTACAGGCTTGGCTATTACAATGACAGGGCCCAGGAGTGGGATAAGATATCCTATAATGCACCGTATTACCTGATTGTTAAATCAGCCGGCAACAAGCGCAACGATAACGGGCCTGCTGTGGGGGAGCCTTTCTGGCGCAGGAATATTAACCGGGACTGGGAGTTGATTGAAGAAAGGGAAGAGGGAGCAGTTTCAAGCAATGATGGCTATAACATCATTCCCTCCTATGGCAATGCGAAAAACATCCTTGTTGTTGGGGCGGTTGAGTCATTGCCTGATGGGTACACAGGTCCGGATGAGGTGGAAATTACCGTTTTCAGCAGCTGGGGGCCTACCGATGATGGCCGCATTAAACCAGACCTGGTGGCTGATGGCCGAAACCTGCATTCTGTCGGCACGAACGCTGATGATGCCTATCGCTCGTCCAGCGGCACGTCAATGTCTGCCCCCAGTCTGGCAGGTTCTTTATTTCTGTTGCAGGAACATTACCATGCATTGAACGATACCTTCATGCTCAGTTCCACCCTCAGGGCGCTTGCCTGTCATACAGCCGATCAGGTTGGTGGCTCCGGCCCCGATTATATTCACGGTTGGGGGCTTGCCAATATGGAAAGGGCAGCCGGCGTGATTACCAATGAGGATGGCACCCATTATATTACCGAAAAGGCTCTCCATGAAAGCGATACAATTGTTAAAGAGTTTGAAGCTGCTCCGGGCGGGCCAATGGTCATTACCATCGCCTGGACCGACCCCGAAGCAAGACCTGTTTCTTACGGCGGGCATATGCTGAACAACAGGAACCCCAGGCTCATCAATGATCTGGACCTCAGGGTTAATTCGGGTGAGGATGCCTGGAAGCCCTGGGTGCTGGATGTGGAGAACCCCTCACATCCTGCCACTACCGGCGACAATGTGGTTGACAACATTGAGCAGGTGGTGATTGAGGATCCGGTGCCCGGCAAAACCTATACAGTTTCAGTGTCGCACAAAGGCAGCCTGAGGAACTCGGTGCAGGTCTTTTCGCTGATCGCAAGCGGTGTGGGTGGTGTCCAGGTATGCGAATCATATGCTGAAAATGACCGGGATACACGTATCGACGGTTTTCAGTTGCATACCATCGAAAACCAGACTGATGAAGGGTGCCAAACTTACAGGGATTTTACCACGGATGCACACCTTTTCACCCCGGGCGAAAGTTATCCATTCCGGGTGGAAACCGGCACTTGTGGCGAAGATAACGATCACATTGTTAAAATTTTTGCCGACTGGGATGCCAGCGGGGAGTTTGAAGAAGAAGAACTGGTGGCTGTATCTGATGTCATGTCAGAACCTGGTTATTTTGAGGGAGAAGTCAATGTTCCCGGGTGGGTAAGGCTTGAATCACGCGTACGTATCCGTATTGTTGTTAAAGAAACTGATGATCCGGATGCGGTGCCTGCCTGCGGTGCCTATGGGGCAGGAGAGACCCAGGATTACCTGATGGAGTTTTCGCGTCCTGAAACAGATGCTGCCCTTGAGGCTGCAGTGTATCCAATCGAAGATGCAGTGCGTTCAGGAGCAAATGAGCGGCTTGAGCTGAAGGTCAGGAACCTCGGACAGCAACCCCTCGAAGAGGTGCGGCTTACCGCTGCAGTTCACCATGACGGGGAACTCGTTGTGGAAATGGAACAGAACTTCCTGACCGGGATCCCTGTGGGTGAAAGCCGGGTACTGCAGTTCAGCCGGGAATTTGCCACATTGCCAGGTAAAGAGTATGTTGTTTCGGCTTCTCTTGA
>PWIY01000344.1 GCA_003560215.1 Bacteroidales bacterium
AACCAAGGGTGCGCAGCACCCGTTAACCGGAGGCGCGCAGCGCCGACAAACCAACAACCAACAACTGGAGTGGCGAAGCCACGACAAACCGGAGGCGGGCAGCGCCGACAAACCAACAACTGGAGTGGCGAAGCCACGTATTTCCATATTTTTTCCCGGAATTTTGAAATCCCCGTCAGGATTGCTTTTATTAATTTTGTGTTGTTAAATACCTAAATATGTTAATGTAAAAGCACGTAGATATGTCTGACCATTTTTTTAAAACGGTTGCTTATGATGTGGAGGGGATGAGTTGTACCAATTGTGCATTGGGTATTCAGCGCGCTTTGGAAAAGGAGGGATTTCATAATGTCAATGTAGATTTCACCAACGGTGAAGTCCAGCTTGAAGCAGCCGATGAGGCTCGTTTGCCATTGGCAATCAAGAGGATCGAGGATCTGGGGTATAAAGTAAAGGACAGGATCGACGGGAATGATGACCAAAAGAAAAAGGGACTTGCGCCCATTGAAAAGAAATTCTGGTTCACGGCTGTTTTTACCGTACCCCTGATTTTGTCCATGTTCATCCCGGTTGATTTCCTGCACAACGACCTGTTTCAACTTGCCCTCACCATACCGGTCTTCACGGTGGGTTTCCTGCACTTTGGCCGCAGTGCCTGGTTCAGTTTACGGTCGGGGGTAACCAATATGGATGTTCTGATATTCCTCGGTAGTACCGCCGCCTTCATTTACAGCCTGATAGGTACTGTTTACGGGCTTGGACACGATTATATGTTTTATGAAACATCGGCCAGTATTATTTCCATTGTGCTTCTAGGTAACATGCTGGAGCACAGGTCTGTAAAAAAGACCACTTCATCCATTGATGATTTGGTGCGCCTGCAGAAAAACAAGGCACGACGGATTACCACAGAAATCTATGAAGGACAGGAAACTGTTGAAGAAGTGGATGCCGCCCTGGTGGAAGAAGGGGAGCATGTATTGGTGAATTCAGGCGATAAAGTTCCTGTAGATGGTGAAATCTACTGGGGAAGCGGGAGCCTGGATGAGAGCATAATTTCCGGTGAAAGCATACCTGTTGAAAAGAAAAAAGGAGACAAAGTGGTGGGGGGTACGCTGCTGGTTTCCGGAACCCTGAAGGTCCGGGCCACTGCCACTGGAAAAGATACGGTACTGTCGCAGATCATTGAACTTGTCAGGGAGGCCCGGAAGGATAAACCCAAGCTGCAGAACCTGGCAGATAAAATCAGTCAGATCTTTGTACCTGTGGTGGTTACTTTGGCCATTCTGACCATTGCCTATTGGTTTTTCGGCACAGACCTTCCTTTCCGTGACTCCCTGATGCGCGGGGTGGCGGTTCTGGTGATTGCCTGCCCCTGTGCCCTTGGTCTGGCCATTCCCACAGCGGTAACTGTTGGTATGGGACGCTCTGCAAAAACCGGGATACTGATCAAGGGAGGTACCTCCATCGATAAGTTTGCTTCCATTGACACCGTGGTGTTTGACAAAACCGGTACGCTCACAACCGGGAAGTTCCGTATCACCAACGTGGAAAGCTTCGGGCGCACGGAAGAAGAGGTCCGTGCGATCCTTTATAACATGGAGAAACACTCGTCTCACCCAATTGCAGAGGCTGTAACACAATATTTTAAAGGTGCCGGTGAGATGCGCTTTGAATCTGTCAGTGAACAGAAAGGACTCGGGATTGAAGCTGTTGACTACTCCGGGAACCAGTTTGTTGCCGGATCCTACAATGTGGCCTCGCATCTGACCACCGACGACAGCCATAATATTTATCTGCTGATGAATGATGAGCTGATCGGGTGGGTCGATATTGCAGATGATATCAAGCCCGGGGCCGCGGAAGCCATTTCCTTTATGAAGAAAAAAGGGCTGAAAACTGTCCTTTTGAGCGGGGACCGCAAGTTGCGCTGTGAAGAGGTCGCTGCTGAAGTGGGCATTGAGGAAGTATATGCCGAGCAGATGCCGGATCAGAAGCTTCGGATCATTGAACAGTTATCCGAATCCGGAAAACCCGGGATGGTCGGTGACGGCATCAATGATGCACCGGCTCTTGCCAAGGCTTATGTGGGGATCAGCATGAGTGATGCCACGCAGGTAGCTGTGAAGTCTGCTGAAGTGATTTTGCTTAAGGGAGATTTGTCATTGCTGGCCAAGGCCTTTGGCCTTACACGAACCACACTGCGAACAGTGAAGGAGAACCTTTTCTGGGCTTTCTTCTATAATGTGTCAGCCATTCCGCTTGCAATGATCGGATTGCTGACGCCCATCGTGGCAGCGTTTGCCATGGCTGCCTCGGATATCATCGTGGTGGCCAATTCCCTTCGCTTGAAACGCAGGAAGCTCCGCTAACTGTTCATCGACATCAGGAATTCCTCATTGTTCTGGGTATGCCTGATTCTTTCCATGAGAAACTCCATGGCTTCCATGGGCGTCATGTCTGCCATGAATTTGCGCAGCACCCAGATCCTGTTCATGATGTCTTTGTTAAGCAGCAGGTCTTCACGCCGCGTGCCGGAAGAAACAATATCGATGGAAGGGAAGATCCGCTTGTTGGAAAGGCGGCGGTCAAGCTGCAATTCCATGTTTCCGGTTCCCTTGAATTCCTCGAAAATCACCTCGTCCATTTTGGACCCGGTGTCGATCAGGGCAGTGGCGATGATTGACAATGATCCGCCGTTCTCGATGTTCCTGGCTGCCCCGAAAAAGCGTTTTGGCTTGTGAAGTGCATTGGCATCAACCCCCCCTGAAAGGACTTTTCCTGAGGCAGGTGATACTGTGTTGAAAGCCCGGGCCAGGCGGGTGATACTGTCAAGCAAAATAACCACATCATGGCCGCATTCAACCATCCGCTTGGCCTTTTCCAGTACAATATTGGACACCTTTACATGACGGTCGGCAGGTTCGTCGAAGGTAGAGGAGATCACCTCACCCCTCACGTTGCGGGCCATTTCCGTCACCTCTTCCGGGCGTTCATCAATCAGGAGTACGATCAGGTAAACTTCAGGGTGGTTTTGTGCAATTGCATTGGCCACCTCCTGGAGCAATATGGTTTTACCGGTTTTCGGCTGTGCCACGATCAGTCCTCTTTGCCCTTTTCCAATCGGAGCAAACATGTCGATGATCCGGGTGGAAAGTGTTTCTTTCTGATGACCTGTGATCTGGAATTTCTCATCAGGGAATAAGGGGGTAAGGAAGTCAAAGGGTACCCTGTCTCTGACCTCAGCCGGAATCCGTCCGTTGATCAGCTCCACCTTGATCAGGGGGAAGTATTTCTCATTTTCCTTTGGGGGCCGTATGCCGCCTTTTACCGTATCGCCGGTTTTCAGACCGAAAAGTTTGATCTGACTCTGCGACACATAAATATCGTCCGGGGAATTCAGGTAATTATAATCTGAAGAGCGCAGGAAGCCATAACCGTCAGGCATGATTTCCAAGACACCCTCTGCATCGATGATCCCGTCAAACTCATACACCGGTTCACCGCGGCGATCATATCCTTTGGGCTTTTGAAAGCCTTCTTTCTGAGCGGGTTCCTGCTGCACCTGGGTTTTGTCTTTTTTGCCCTGGTGCTGGTGGTCCGGCTTGGATTGCTGCTGGTGTTCGGGTTTAACCTGGTGTTGTTGCTCCGGCTTGCCCTGCTGCTGGGTTTCCTGCCCTGCCGGTTGCTGCTGCACGCCTGCTTTGCCCTGATCGCCGGCAGGCTCAGAAGAAGCTGTTTGCCGGGCGGCTTTGTCTGCGGAATGGACATCTTTTTTGCCCTGTTGATTTTGCGGCTGTTGCTGCGACTGTTGTTGCTGTTGTTTCTGCTGCTGTTGTTGTTTCTGCTGATCCTGTGCAGCTTTTGCTTCTTTTTGCAGCTTTTGCTTCCCCTGTTGCTGTTTATCCTGTTGCTGTTTATCCTGCCTGGGCCGCCTTCTTTGTTTTTTTTCAGCAGTATTGTCTGTTTCCTGTGGTGCCGAAGTTTCACTTTTCTGCATTTCAGGTGTTTCGGGTTGCTTATTTCCGGCAGCTGGATCGCTTCCCTTCTGTGATGCATCTTTGCCGCGATCATCCTTTTCCTCAGCCTGTTTCTCGGCCGACTCCATGGTCTTAATCTTTTCAGTCCGGGAAGCTTGCTGCTTCCGGTTCTCTTTGCCCTGATCCTGAAGATTGCGGTCACTGGAACTTCCTGCAGGAATCCTTTTGCGCGGACGGCCCGGACCACGGGAAGTTTTCTTTTCTTTTTCTTCCTGGCCTGCCGGCGGGTTCACAGCCTGGGCATCCAGTATTTTGTATATGAGATCCTGCTTCTTGTAAGAGTCAACCTTCTTGATGTTGAGGCCTTTGGCAATCTCTTTCAGTTCAGGCAGAAGCTTGCTGTTTAATTCTACTATGTCGTACATTGGAAAGATTATAAATCGTTAAATTCTGTGCGATTGATTTGATTATTTGAAAGAAGGAAAAAACACTGGCACAAAAACAGTTGCCATCCCGGAGAAAGAATATACAGTAGCCAGAAGGGGTACTGCAAAAAGAAATGAAAAACAGTATGGTTTATGGTTCCTTTGTTAAAAGAATTCTACTGATGATGGAGGAATCGGACTGCAAATATAATGTATTATTGATAAAACCCAAAAAAATACTGCTTTTTGATTATTTTTGCCTGAGTATATAA
>PWIY01000196.1 GCA_003560215.1 Bacteroidales bacterium
AAGACCGCAGCCTGACAGCACACTTTACTCCGCTTTACACCCTGACCCTGCTGGCTGACCCCGAGGAGGGCGGCAGCGTGACCGGAGCCGGAGAGTATGAAGAAGGCGAAGAGGTCAGCCTTTCGGCAAGTCCCGAAACAGGCTATGCATTTACCGAATGGGCAGATGAAGACGGCCAGACGGTCAGCACCGAGGCAGCCTTCACCTTCACCATGCCCGCGGAACACACAACACTCACGGCCCATTTCACCGAGGAAGCACCTGAAACCTTTGAGGTAACCTTCGAGGTAGATCTTTCCAGGGCCATTACCCATGGCCTGCTTGAAGACTTTGACCCGGGAACCCACCAGATTTTCATCAGCGGAGAAATGACAGACTGGAGTGAGCCCGGTGATGACCCGGACAACCAGCTCATGGAGAAAACCAGCAACGATCCGCTGGTATACCGGAAGGTGTTTCATCTTGAGGAAGGCAGTTACGAGTACAAATACTTTTCCGATTACCTTGGAAACGGATGGGAAGGCGGAGAATGGGAAGGCGATCCCAACAGGGAGGTAGAAGTTTCCGCAGACATGGTGATCGAAGACCAGTTTGGCCCCGACGATCTGCCCGTGTCTGAAATTGAAACGATCGACCTGAAAATTTACCCCAATCCGGCAAGCACCAGGTTAACCATTGAATCTGACCGGGAGATGATCCGTATCCGCATCATTGATATGATCGGACAGACCATTTACACAGGGGAGGCAACGCCATTCAGCCACACTATTGACACCAGTGGATTACCCAACGGAGTGTACATCCTTCGTGTGGAAACAACCGCCGGTATCACCACGGAAAGAATCCAGATAAGTGGCAATTAGAAAGAATAACTTCAGTTTTTATGCGCCCTGAGGTTTCGGTCAATGCAGGCAAGCAGGGCTGACTTACTGACGGGTTTGGAGATATAATCGTTGCACCCGGCCCGGAAAGCTTTTTCCTTATCGCCCTCAATGGCATGGGCCGACTGGGCAATGATCGGGATGGACGACCCCATTTCCCTGATCTCCCTGGTTACCTCCAACCCGCTAATCCCGGGCAGTTTGATATCCATCAGGATCAGATCGATCTGGGGCATGTTTTTGAATTTTTCAAGGGCTTCCTGCCCTGTGCCGGCATGGACCATCTTGTAAGGCCAGTCCTGGGCATATACGGAGAAAAGCTCCGCGCTGTACCTGTCATCCTCCACCAACAGGATGACCGATTCTTTGGGTCGCCGCGAAGGAGCTTTCCCGGATTTCTTTTCCGCAACTTGCTGCTTTTGCAAGGTCTTGCTCACAGGCTGTTTATCAGGAAGTGTGAAATAAAAACGGGAGCCTTTATCCGGCTTGCTTTTTACCCAAATTTTTCCACCTAGCATCTCCACAAAGGCTTTGGTGATGGAAAGTCCAAGCCCGGATCCCTCATTGTCGCCCCTCGAAGCCACGGTATCGGCCTGGAAAAAGCGGTCAAACACATGCTTTGCAAATTCCTCCTTGATCCCGATACCCGTATCCTTCACATAAAATTCAAGCCAGCGTCCTTTTTTCCGGTACCCCATTTCCACCTTACCTTCGCTGGTATATTTCAGCGCGTTATTCAACAGGTTGGTCAGAATGGATTTCAACTTATGCCTGTCAGAAATGATCACCCTTGTTTCATCCGGGATTTGCAGCTCCAGTTTCACATCCTCTTTCTCCAGCTGAAACTGGGGCACAAAGAACTCGTACATGGCCACCATTTCCTCGTTGATATCCAGTTTGGAAAAATTCACATCCATTTGCCCTGATTCAATTTTGGAAATATCAATGATGCTATTGATCAGGTTGAGCATGTGGTGGCCGCTCTGCTCAATGATATTGATGAACTTTTGTTGTTGTTCGGGCTCGATTGAAGGATCTTTCAGCAACTCCGCAAAACCCAGGATGCCGCTCATGGGGGTGCGGATCTCGTGGCTCATATTTGCAATGGAAGCAGATTTGAAGCGATCACTTTCCAGGGCTTTTTCTTTGGCCCTGATCAGCTCGGCCTCAGCAAGCTTCTGGGAGGTCACATCACGGGCCACCCCCTGTATGGCCGCCAGTTTTTTCCTCGAATTCCATACAGGCGTAAACGACCATTCAATCCAGCGCTCCCGTTCGCCCTCAAGCATCATCTTGTGATCAAAAGCAAAGGGTGCCCGGGTCACTTCAAGGGCCTGAAGTTTGTGTGCAAGGTATTGATGCTCAGATTCAGGAACAAGGGCCAGCAATTTCTGCCCCAGCAGTTCACCGGACGACATGCCCACGGTTTTACAGTAAGCCTGATTGACAAAAGTAAGGGTGGTATCCCGCTGGAGCCGGCACACCATCTCTTCCATAGAATTAGCGAGGGATTCAAAGAAGTTTTTCTCTTTTTCCAGGGCCTTGTTTCTGTCCATTAAATCAGTCACATCCTGCAATACAGCAACCACATGGAGGTGTTCAGGCGAATAAACGGTTACCTTATACAGCTTTTTTGCAGAAACCGAATACCATTCAAAATGCTTTTGCCCTCCCTTAACGGCAACTTCACCACTTTCATCAATCCATTCAACCTGACCGTTTCCACTCTGGTTAACAAGTTCCGAATAACGTTTATCTACAATGTCTGTGGAAGGAAACAGAGGCAACCGGCCGGGATCAACGTTGGTACCGGTAAACACAAAATCCACCGCCTTCCCGGCTTCATCAACAATGGCTTTAAAACAAAGGCAAGGATGAGGAGAAAGTTGTAAATGTTTCTCAAAAAAACGATCAATGGCCATTTGCCAGTTTACGGTTATCAATCAGGATATTCCTGCTGCTGCTCCGGAAAAATTAATATATTCTTTACAAATATAAACTTTTTAAAGAGAAATTTAACATTGACAGCACACCTTTTCCGTCAAAGGGCCCGGATTAATCAGACGATCTTTTTCACATCCACGGCATTGATCCCTTTTAAGCCCTGTTCCAGCCTGTAGGATACCTTATCATTCTCGCCGATGGCGTCCTTATGATTGTTAATATGGGTAAAAATACTCTCACTGGTTTCGCTGTCTTTGATAAAACCATATCCTTTGGAAGTATCAAAATAGGTCACTATGCCGGTGCGTTCCCTGTCGGTGTCATCGTCATCTCTGGAAGGGGTTCCCAGCGGGATGTCTTCTGCCTTGACCTTTTCCCTTTTACCGGGATCGGGAGGGGTATCAGTGATATTCCCGTGCTCATCAACATATGCGATCATATCATCCGCACTGCTGCTTCCGCCCGCCTTACGTTCCTCTTTTTTCTTTTGCTTATCCTGCCTTTTTTTTATGCGGGCCTTTTCCTTTTCCTTCTTACTGACCGTTTGTTGAGGTTTTCCCATGTAAAACATAAAATTTAAGTGAATGGAACCGGGATAAACTGACCACAGTTCCCTGAAATACAAAGGTACAAACAATAGCTTAGCATTTGACGCAGAAAACCCCTAAACTTCATGTGAACCCTTTTCATAACTATCATCCGGGCCTTTTCATAACTTTGCAGCGGAAACTTTCTTTGCAGTGAAAATTTGCAAAGAACAGACCTGCAAACCATCGCTGAATTTGAATTACCTGCAACTATACAAAGCCAATCCGCGCATCCTCTCTTTGGGGATGATGCTGGTTTTTTTCTCAAGCTTCGGGCAAACTTTCGTGGTTTCCCTCTACATTCCCCAATTTATGGACGCCTTCGGCATCACAGCCAGCGGATTCAGCAGCCTGTATGCCGTGGCTACTTTATCCAGTGCCGCCACCCTGATCTTTGTGGGAAAAAAGATCGACCACATTCCACTGAAACGCTTTGCCCTCTTTGTGGTCACCGGTATCCTTGTGGCCTGTCTGATTGCTGCAGCAGCATGGCACCTGGTGGTATTGTTCTTCGGGATCTACACCATGCGGCTTTTCGGGCAGGGACTGCTGATGCACACAGCCATGACCACCATGTCGCGATACTTCACCCGTGCCCGCGGAAAGGCCCTGAGCATTGCCGCCCTGGGTTTCCCCATGGGCGAGGCGGTCTTTCCCATCCTTGTGGCCAGCAGCATTGGGCTGTTCGGATGGCGTGAGACACTCATCCTGAGTGCTGTACTCATTGGCACGGTACTGATCCCGTTTACCATGGTTTTCCTCAACCACATAAACCGGAACCGTATTTACGAGGGTCAGTCGGAGGCCGAGTCGCGCAAGGCATCCGAAGAAGAAAAATCCCAGAGACTATGGAAACAGCGTGAAGTGTTCCGCACTCCATGGTTCTACCTCTTTGCTCCCACCGTTTTTCTGGTGGGGTTTCTGCAAACCAACCTTTTCTTTTTTCAGACCTTCATTGCAGATGAAAAAGGCTGGAGCACAGAGTGGATGGCCGGGAGCATTACGGCCTACGCCATTTCATCCATCATCATGTCGATGATTGCCGGACCACTGATCGACCGGTTCTCAGCCAGGGGGCTTTTCCCTTTCATCCTCCTTCCGCTTGCCGCCGGCCTTGTGGTACTGTCGGTGGGCACACACCCGGCTACCACCCCGGTGTACTGGCTGCTGGTGGGTTTTACCGGCGGCATGAATTCACCGGTCACCTCTTCCCTCTATGCAGAAACTTTCGGCACCCGAAGCCTGGGCACCGTCCGCAGCCT
>PWIY01000171.1 GCA_003560215.1 Bacteroidales bacterium
AGGATGAATTCAGGGATCAACTATCAGACCGCCAAATATATATTGTCTTATATCCCGGGCAGCAAACACCATTTTGAGGCAGGCGTGCAGGCCATACGGTACGAAGTTGAACCGGGGGAATTGTTGCCACTGGGAGAATCTTCCCGGATTGACCCTTCACTGATGGAGCAGGAACAGGGGCTGGAAGTTTCCGCATTCATCAGCGATGATTTCCGGATTGCCGATCATGTGAGCCTGGAGTTGGGTGCAAGATACACCCACTACTTCCAGCACGGTCCGGGCACGGTTTACAAATACGCGGAAGATGCCCCGAAACGCGTGGAAAATATTACCGACAGCCTCAGCTACGAAAGCGGTGATGTCATGTCAGACTACGGTGGATTCGAGCCCCGCATCGGATTCAGATACAGCATGCGCGAAAACAGCTCCTGGAAACTGAGCTACAACCGGAATTATCAGTACATCAACCTGATATCCAACACATCGATCATGGCTCCCGCTGACATCTGGAAACTCAGCTACTCCCATATCCCCCCGTTGAAAAGTGATCAGTTCGCCCTGGGGTATTTTCATAATTTCTTTGACAATACCCTGGAAACTTCGCTTGAGGTCTATTACAAAAATCTCGATGACATCATTGAATACCGAAGCGGAGCCGAGGTGGTCATGAACCCTTACCTTGAAACCGATATTCTCCGGGCCGAAGGCTACAGTTACGGGGCCGAGTTATACATTCGTAAAAACAGCGGTGCCCTTACAGGCTGGACAAGCTACACTTATTCCTCCTCTCAGCGCAGAACGCAGCATGGCGACAGGGAGGATCAGATCAACCGGAACAGCTGGTTTCCGGCAAATTATGACCGGCCGCATAACCTGGTTGTGAACGCCTCCTATGAAATGACCCGGAGACTCAGGTTGTCAGCCACCTTTTCATACAGCACCGGACGACCTGTTACCCTCCCCGAACACACTTTCTGGCATGGAAGTGATATCATGGTTCATTTTTCAGACCGGAACAAGTATCGCCTGCCTGACTTTCACCGCCTCGACGTTTCCCTGCATATCGGGAAAAACCTGGGGATCGAAGGGCGTGGCGGAAGCTGGACCATATCAGTCATGAACCTCTACGGGAGGAAAAACCCTTACTCCGTTTTCTATCAGAGAACCCACGGACAACTGGATCCCATTGACTCCTTCAACCTTTATCAATTATACATTCTTGGCAGACCACTGCCAACAGTAACCTATAATTTTACATTTTAATTACCGACGAAGCATTATAAAACATATTGAATGAGATCATTTCCCAACATCAGATACCTGATTCCGGTTTTCCTGCTCACCCTGATTCTGGGGTCAGGGTGCCAGGACATTTACGAACCGGACCTCAGGGTTGATCAGGGTCTCCTCGTTGTGGAAGGCCTGATCACCACTGGTTCAGGGCCGCATACCATCCGGCTGAGTTATACAGGGGTTTATGGAGAAGGCAGGCACAGAAGGCCCGTCAGAAACGCCACTGTTACCATTACCGATTCGGGGGGGGCAGAAACACAACTTTGGGACATCGGAACAGGTGAATACCTTACGCCGGGCAGTTTTTCAGCCCGTGTGGGTGAAAGTTACGTGCTGCATATTGTAACGGCCGACGGTGAAGAGTTCCGGTCTTCTCCACAGGAGGTGCCTCCTCAGGTACGTTTAAGCAATGTGGATGCCATAACCGGAAGTGATTTCCAGTATTTCCGATCTGGTGTTTCTGACCGCCTTTACCAAAGAGAGTTTGCCGGCAAGCATCTGTACATTGAAACCGACAGCCAGGGGAAAGGACCGGCCCGCTTCCGCTTCAGGACAAACTTGCTTCTGCAGTATACCCTCTCTGCAGATAAGGGTTCCGCACCCCCGCCCATTGAATACTGCTGGCAATACAGGGAAATCACCAACCTGGTAAGGCGCGATGTATCCCGGCCCGAGTCAAACAGAATCCGGACTGCATTTATTCCCAGGCATGCCGAATATATGCAGTTTTATAATTTTCCTCCCCGTCGGTATGCAAGCCCGAGGGTTGTGATCATGGATCTCTATTCCCTGAATGAAGAAAGCCACTATTTTTATCAGAAAAAGCATGAGCAGCTGAGCGATGAAGGACATATTTTTGATCCGATCGCCGCCCAGTTGCCAGGCAATATCGAATGCATCAGCAATCCTGAAATTCAGGCAATCGGCCTGTTTGAAGCATCATCCGTTTCCAGGCATGGTTTCCGCATCATCATGAGTTACAGTGAAGACTCGGCAGAGATCACCACCTGGGAAGAAACGGAGGATATTCCCACGCAGGGTTGTCTGGAAGAAGAAAGGCCCCCGTTCTGGATCGGCGGGTAGGATCATAATAATCATCAGCAAACAATCGTCAATGTACCAAAAACTGTTTCATATTTCCTGCTTTTTCCTTTGGTTGGCCGTTGTCCCTGTCAGCCTGCACGGACAGGTTGTCCCGGAGGACCCCTCCATGCAGTAAAAGCTGTATATACACACCGACCGGGATCTGCTGATTGCCGGAGAACAGCTGTTATTCAGCCTCTACCTGTTCAATGGCAATGAGGGAGACAAAAGCAACCATGCCTACCTGGTATTGCGCAATGAGCGTGAAGTAGTTGATCATCAGCGGGTACAGCTTGCCAATGGCAGCGCACAGGGAGGATTTTATTTGGAAGACACCTTATCTACCGGTTATTATGAGCTGTTGGGGTTCACAAATTGGATGCGCAATCAGGAGCCCTCAACCATATTCCGGAAACACGTTTTCATTGCCAATCGTTTTGACCAGGATTCAGGCTTACCGCATCCTGAAGAAGAATCACCACAGGCTTCCTTTACCGGAAAAGCGCAAAGGCCCGCAGACACAGAATTACCATCTTTGATTCTGACCGTCAGTGACAGCATCATCGGTCAGCGGACAAAGGGGTCAATTCAGATTGAAAATCCGGGTTCTGAAGAAATCCACGGGCAATTTTCCCTGTCTGTTGTACCCGACAAAGCAACTTTCGCATATAATCAGTCCATTGTGGATTACACCCTCCGAAACGAACAAGGCAGCCAGACTCATATTCCAGCAGAACACTCGTTTCCTTATTTCATGGAAACGCGCGGGATAATCATCAGCGGAAAAGTCACCGATTCAGACGGAGAAGCTGTGGCAGGAAGCAGGGTGATTTTAAACAAACAGGATACCCTGGTCAATTTAAAATACGCTGATACATGTGAAGGCGGTTTGTTCCATTTTTTGCTGGGGTCTTACTATGATGATGCCACCCTGTTTTTTTCCCTGGCCCCGGAAGAGGGTGCGGCAAACAAAAACATTTCCCTTTTTGACAAAACAGAAGTGGCATTCCCGTTCAGTGCCCCGCCTGACCCGTTGACCCTGACTCAGGTTGATTATATTTCAGAAAGTCAGGATATTGTAAGCGTTCAAAAAGTTTACAATCTTCAGTATCACTCAAAAACCGGGGATCCGGATCGGGAGGTCTTCCCTCCCCTGCTATACAGTGAAGCCAACCATACTTACAATCCGGAGGCATATATCCCCCTGAATGACGTTTATGAGATTGCCAACGAATTGATCCCGGCCTGGCGGATCAGGGGACGGGATCAAAATGCCAGACATCTGATGACCGATGCCACCAGCAAGCAACGCATGGGCGAAACACCTGCGTTTTTTGCCGATGGTGTACTAACCGGTAACATCCTTCCCTACCTGGATCTTGCATCTGATGACCTGCTGCGAATAGAAACCCACGACTTTCACTGGCAACACGGAGACATGTATTTCCCCGGCATTATTGGTATTTTTACCAAAGACCCGGCCCTGAATTTTGAAGCCCTTGAAGACAACTACATTACCACTGATATTGATTCCCCGGCCATCCCGCTGAATTTTGAATCACCGGTTTATGACGATAACAACCAAAAAGAACCTGCTAAACCCGATGCCCGGCAAGTTCTTTTGTGGGAGCCGGAAATCACGTTCGGAGAGGATCAGACCATACGCCTGCCATTCAACACCAGCGATCTCAGCGGACGATATGTGATTACCCTTCAGGGGATGACAGAACAGGGAAAACCTGTGTTTGAACAACAATTTATTGAAGTGCAATAAACATTATATCCGATGATCAGATATCTGTTAACGGCCATTATCCTGGCAATCACCTCTTCAGCATATTCCGGACAACCGGATTCAGACAGGGGAAGTGAAAGCGAAGTATTCTCTACAAGGCTTTCCGGAGAGATCGTATCCCTAAGTATGCGCGCAAGAGGCAGTCAATATACCCATCAGGACTGGAAATACGGTGAGGTTGTGTTATATTCCGGCGAGCTTGTCAGCGATGTGAGCCTTCGGTACAACGGTTACCGCAACATGCTTGTTTGGCGGGATCCCAAAACCTTAAATCATATTCGCCTGGATAATCAGCTCATTGAGGGCTTCAGCCTGCAACTGGAAACAGGAACCATCAACTTCCGGCGCTTGCAGGTTTCGCCCGGTGATCAAAGTATTTTTGCTGAATGCCTGTTTGAGGATGAGATCAAACTTTTTGCGTGGAGAAACATTGAGCAAACAGGTGATTATATTGAGTCGACAG